>JAJAZF010000278.1 GCA_026785875.1 Chamaesiphon sp.
ATCGTTACTAGTGGTTGTTTGGGTGGGGAAGTACCACAAGCAATCATGGCTGGACGACCGGATGCGGCGCGAAAAGTTGCCAAATGGTATCAGGATCGGTTTGGTGAAGATTACTACCTAGAAATCCAAGATCACGGCTTGAAAGAGGATCGAGTTGTTAATGTTGAAATCGTCAAAATTGCCCGTGAGTTAAACATTAAACTAATTGCGACAAATGATTCGCATTTTGTGTCTTGTTATGATGTCGAGGCGCATGACGCTCTGTTGTGTATTCAGACTGGACAACTGATCCGTGAAGATAAGCGGATGCGCTATAGCGGGAATGAATATCTCAAGTCTGCCGAGGAAATGGCATTATTATTTCGCGATCATTTGCCAGATGATGTAATTGCTGAATCGATCGCCAATACGCTCGAAGTAGCTGACAAGATTCAACCTTATAATATCCTGGGTGAGCCAAAGATTCCTGACTTTCCGATTCCAGTTGGGCATACTCCGGCTACTTTTGTTGAAGAAATCTCGCGGGAGGGATTGAAAGAACGGCTCAAAGTTCAACGGTATGGAGATATCGATAAAGTCTATCAGGAACGTCTCGATTATGAGTTGAAAATGATCGAGCGGATGGGATTTTCGACCTATTTTCTGGTTGTATGGGATTATATCAAATTTGCACGCGACAGGGCTATCCCCGTCGGCCCTGGTAGAGGCTCTGCTGCGGGTTCTCTGGTAGCTTATGCGATGAAGATTACCAATATCGATCCGGTACATCATTGTTTACTGTTCGAGCGGTTTCTCAATCCCGAACGGAAGTCGATGCCAGATATCGATACGGACTTTTGTATCGAACGTCGGGCTGAAGTGATTGACTATGTGACGGAGAAGTATGGGAAGGATCGGGTAGCGCAAATTATCACGTTCAACCGGATGACTTCTAAGGCGGTGCTCAAAGATGTGGCGCGGGTGTTGAATATTCCCTATGGTGCGGCAAATGAATTGGGGAAAATGATTCCCGTCGTGCGCGGGAAACCGACTAAATTAGCAGTGATGATTTCGGATAAAACTCCGGTACCAGAGTTTAAACAAGCGTACGAATCGGGTGAGTATGCCGATCCTGAAACTGGTGAAAAAATCACTGCCAAACAGTGGATTGATATGGCAATGCGGATCGAAGGAACTAATAAGACTTTCGGCGTTCATGCGGCTGGGGTGGTGATTTCGGCACAACCTTTAGATGAAATTGTGCCATTGCAACGGAATAATGATGGCTCGGTGATTACTCAGTACTATATGGAAGATCTAGACTCAATGGGTCTACTAAAAATGGACTTTTTGGGTCTGAGGAATCTAACTATCATTCAAAACACCCTCGATACGATCGAGCAAACTAAAGGTGATAAAATCGATCCAGATGATATCACTTTTGAGGAACGACGTACCTATAAAATCTTAAATAAAGGTGCAGTAAATAAACGTCCGCCCAATGTTGAAAAAACATATAAACAAGTCGAATCAGGTGACTTAGAAGGTGTCTTTCAATTAGAGTCTTCGGGGATGCTAGATGTGGTAGAAAGATTGAAACCATCGAGTATCGAAGATTTATCATCTATTCTCGCGCTGTATCGTCCTGGACCGCTAGATGCGGGACTAATTCCCATTTTTATCGATCGCAAACATGGGCGCGAAAAAATCACATACGAGCATCCCATCCTCCAACCAATTTTAGAGGAAACATATGGGGTAATTGTCTATCAAGAACAGATCATGAAGATCGCTCAAGATTTGGCAGGATATACCCTCGGTGAAGCCGATATTTTGCGGCGATGTATGGGGAAAAAGAAAGCCGATGAAATGAATAAACAGCGAGAGAAATTTCTCGATGGCTCTGCGAAAAATGGAGTCGAACATGCGATCGCGGATGCCTTATTTGATAAGATGGTATTATTCGCTGAATACTGTTTTAATAAAAGCCATTCTACAGCTTATGCTTATGTGACTTATCAAACAGCATTTCTTAAAGCTAATTATCCGGCTGAATATATGTCGGCACTATTGACGGCTAATAGTGGCGATCGAGATAAAATGACTAGGTATCTAAATAATTGCGAACAAACTTTGGATATCAAAGTAGAGCCGCCAGATATCAATCGATCGTATGTAAAGTTTCGACCAGTAATCGATCCAGAACGACCAAATCGGTTGAATATTCTGTTTGGATTATCGTCAATTAGAAACGTGGGCGAAGCGGCGATCGAAAACATCCTCACCGCACGAGAAACAGATGGAGAATTTTTATCTCTAGCTAATCTCTGTCAGCGGGTTAGTCTACAGTCTGTCAATAAGCGAACATTGGAATCACTGATTCAATGTGGTGCATTTGATAATATTGACCCCAATCGCCGACAATTAATCAACGATCTAGAGGTGATTATTCCGTGGTCGCAAAATCGTGCTAAAGAAAAAGCGATCGGTCAAGGTAATCTATTTGACTTATTGAGTGACTCCAAACCGGATTCAGGTGGCTTTGAAGCTGTCCCAAAATCTCCTGTAGTTAGTGATTTTTCATCTCAGGAACGGTTGCAATTCGAGCAAGACCTTCTGGGTATATATGTCTCAGATCACCCTCTCAAAAATGCTGAAAAAATTGCCAAATTTCAAAAACATGATTTCAAGCGAATTATCGAGATTGAGAAACCTTGCAAAGAAGCTAAAGTGGTAGTGATGTTGACAGAGGTGAAAATAGTCCAGACTAAAAAAGAAAATAAGTCGATGGCTATTCTCAAACTAACCGATCTAGCTGGTGGTAAATTGGAAGCGGTCGCTTTTCCTGAAGCTTATGAGAAAGTCAAAGATTTACTCATAGCCAATACGTCAGTAATTCTGGTTGGTAAAGTCAGCCGCAAGAAAGATGATGATGAACTCCAGATGATCGTTGATGAAGCGATCGCGATCGACTATGATGCTGTTCATAAACCCATCCCCGAACTCCAATCCAAACATATAGTCTTAATTGAGCTACCGATTAAGATGGCGATAGACGAGATTCAATCTCAAGAACTGAAGACAATGTTAGAGGAGTATTCTGTCAATACCCCAGACATCAAAACCCCTGTATATGCGATCGTTCGTGGCGATAGTGGATATCAATTAGTGCTATTCGGCAAACAGTTTTGGGTTCAAGATCCGACAGAGCTAGTAGATAGAATGCAGAAGCAAGGATTTGATATCCAAGTTAAATCAGTCGATAATCGATCGCTAGATGGGGATGAGGGCAGTTAATTGATAATTGATAATTGATAATTGATAATTGGGTTAACCTCCACAAAAAAAGTGGGACACTCCCGATATTACAGCCGATCGCCAAGCACTAGTTTATACTAGATAATCAGCTCAAATAGCCAGACATCAATGAAACCTTACACAGCCTCCATAGATTCGGGTTGGCGACATGAATTCATCCAAACCAACAACATTCGCTTGCACTGTGTCACCCAAGGCGAGGGCGAATTAGTCGTTTTACTGCACGGGTTTCCTGAATTTTGGTACTCCTGGCGACATCAGATTCCCGCCCTCGCCCGTCATTTTAAAGTCGTCGTTCCCGACTTGCGCGGCTACAATTATTCCGACAAACCTTCAGGCGGTTACGATCTCGATACCCTTAGTAGCGACGTACAGGGGCTAATTCAGGCTCTAGGGTACGTCAAAGCTCATGTTGCTGGACATGATTGGGGTGGGGCGATTGCGTGGCATCTAGCCCAAAAATGCCCTCAAGTACTCGATCGATTGGCGATCCTTAATGCGCCTCATCC
>JAJAZF010000279.1 GCA_026785875.1 Chamaesiphon sp.
CGAACCAATCCTCGGCGGTCACATTCGCACCCTCAATCAAAATGTTCGACCCAACCAGTCGAATTGTAACCTCATTCTCGAAAATGGAGTCCTCGAATTTCCAACCACATTTCATAACTTCATCGCCCTAATGGCCGAACTAGAAGTAGAAATAGAACCCGTTAATATTGGCTCGGCATTATTTCTCAAAAATGGCAACCACTACTTATCCAAAGTCGCGATCGATCGGAACTTTACAGGCATTAAAAGGTTGCTAGAATCTTGGCGGATGAACTTATTCTACCTGCGTGCTGCTAGCTTATTAATTGCTGCAAAAATCTGGAAAACAATAAATTTCCGCGATCGATCTGTAGCCGATAGTTTTCACAAACCCTCGCTCCAACATACCTGGCTGAAATTATTCGCCATGTACAGTTATTCGATCCCTTTTTCGCAGATCGATGATTGTCCCGCCGAGCTGGTAGTTCCCACCCTCCGCGACGATATCTTTGTAGACTGGGTGAGAATCAAAGGTGGCGTATATTCATATATCCAGAAAATTCTCGACAGGTTTAAAGGAGATATACTACTAGGAGTCGAAGTTTCAGCGATTCGGCGGACGGAAACAGGAGTATCGATCGCCTTAACTGGCGATAAAACTCTGGAATTTGACAAAGTGGTATTTGCTACCCCACCAGATGTGGTACTCAAACTTCTCGCAGATCCCCACCCTGACGAGATCGCCAGATTTGCCGCTTGGCAAGGAAACCACGTCCAAACATTACTCCACACCGATGCGGCGATGTACGCCCCCTACCAAGTCAAGGAAGGGTCGGAATTTGATTTCTTCGAGACTGATAAACAGCATGGCGAGTGGGGCTACAACGCACGTCTCAACCAGCTATGTGGGATCTCATCGCCCGTCCAATACAGCCTCTCATTCAACCTCGAAAGTTCGATCGCACCCGCTCGGATTTTGCACGTTCAACAGCATCACACGCCACTATATACTGTTGCTGCTTTTCGCAATCGACCGGAAATTATCGCCACCAATGGGAATTACCATACTTATTATGTGGGAGCATATCTCGGTGATGGTTTGCATGAAGGGGCGATTACATCAGCAATTCGGGTAGAAGAGCTAATTGCAACTGCAACTCAAGTCAAAAATGAAGGAATGGTTTTAACTCACTAATCGAGTGCTAGTCTCCAACATCGCCATGTTCTTGACAACATCAAGATCTAATTAAGATCGATTGCTAATCCCAAATTAGCAACTTGAGTTAGTATCGAGCTTGCTTTACATAGTAATTTACATAAGCTTAGTATAGAGGTGAAGTAATTTTATTTACAAGCGTGTATGTCCAGCACTGCGAACCTATTGCAGAATTTACCCAGCTTGGGATCGATCGTCGATCGACAACCATTGACGGTAGATCCTGACATGCTGCTGGGAGAAGTTATTTCTTTAATGAGTCGGGCTAAAGGACGTAACTGCCTATTGCCAGACTCTCTAGAGCAAGCTTTCGGCGAGAACATCGCCCCACATCATAGCGCAGTCTTAGTTTTAGCCAACGATCGGTTAGTTGGCATTTTTGCCGAACACGATTTAGTTAAGCTCACAGCCAGTCAACGCAGTCTCCAGGGCGTGAAAGTAGGGGAAGTTATGACTACCGCGCTGCAAACCTTGGTGCTCTCAGATCGCCATACAGTGATGAGTGCCTTAACGATCTTTCAACAGCATCAGATCCGCCATTTACCGATCCTCGACGATCGCCAGCAACTCATCGGCATCGTTACGCCAGAACATATCCGCCAAATTTTGCAGCCAATCAATCTGTTGAAATTTCGCTCGGTAGCTGAAGGGATGACGAGTGAGGTCATTCATGCTCCGCCCACGACGACGATCTTGCAGATCGCCCAGATGATGACTGCACGGAACATCAGTTCGATCGTCATTGTGGACGATTTACAACCGTTACAACCAGTCGGAATTATTACCGAACAAGATATCGTCCAATTTCAGACACTCGAACTCGATCTAGAGCAGTTGTTAGTTGGCTCGGTGATGAGTAGTCCGTTGTTTTGCTTGCAGCCATCAGATTCATTATGGTCTGCCCAACAAATTATGGCAGCCAAACAGATTCGGCGATTGGTAATTACTAACGATCGCGGTGAGCTAGCCGGAATTCTCACCCAATCAAACCTGCTGCAATTACTCGATCCGCTGGAAATGCTGTACATGCTAGAGCAATTGCAACAGCAAACGATCGATCGAGCGGCAGAATTAGAGCAGAGCAATCGTGAATTGCGGTTGGAAGTAATTAGAAGACAACAGATTGAAGACGATCTAGAACGCCGCGTCCAAGAGCGCACCGCCGAACTAAATTTGCGAAAGCAACAACTCCAAGATGAGATTGCCAAGCATGAGTTTCAGAAATACGCACTCGATCGATCGGCGATCGTGGCGATGACAGATCGACATGGCATCATTACCGATGTCAACGACCAGTTTTGCCAGATTTCCCAGTATTCCAAAGCTGAACTATTGGGACAAACTCACCGGATTATCAATTCTGGCTACCATCCGCCGGAATTTTTTCAAGAGCTGTGGGCGACGATTGCCAGCGGACAAATCTGGCGGGGCGAGATTAAAAATCGTGCTAAAGATCGCAGTTATTATTGGGTAGCGACGACGATCGTCCCATTTTTGGACGATGGCGGTCGGCCATTTCAGTATCTAGCGATTCGGTTTGATATTACCAGTCGCAAGCAAGCTGAAGAATCGCTGCGAGATAGCGAACGGAAGTTTCGGGCAATTTTCGATAACACCTTCCAGTTTGTGGGCTTACTCGACACCGATGGGATCTTAATCGAAGCCAATCGCACGGCATTGGAGGCGATCGGGGCGACCCCAGCAGATGTGATCGGACAGGCATTTTGGGCGACTCCCTGGTGGACTCATTCTCCCGATCTGCAAGTGCAATTGCAACAGGCGATCGTGCGGGGGGCGACAGGTGAATTAGTGCGATTTGAAGCCAAGCATTTTCTCGCCGATGGCTCCCATATTATTGTCGATTTCTCCCTCAGCCCGATCTTCGATGAAACTGGCAAGGTGGTGATGTTGATTCCTGAAGGGCGGGATATTACCGATCGCAAAGCCGCAGAGCAAAAAATCCAAGAGCAAGCCGCTTTACTAAATATCGCGACCGATGCGATTATCGTTCGAGATTTAGATAGTCGGATTCAATTCTGGAACAATGGGGCGGAGTCTATTTATGGCTGGACAGCCGCAGAAGCGATTGGAATGAAGGCAGAACGATTGTTTTGCCCAGATAGACAGCTCGAAGCCGTGGATGCTGCTAATACAGTACGGGCACAAGGTGCGTGGCAAGGTGAATTACACAAGCTGACTAAAGCTGGTAAGGAAGTAATCGTCGCAAGTCGATGGACACTGGTGCGGGATGAGGCTGGCAATCCCCGATCGATTCTCAGTGTCGATACCGACATCACTGAGAAAAAATCTCTAGAGCAGCAGTTCCTCCGCGCGCAACGGCTCGAAAGTTTGGGTAGTCTCGCCAGTGGCATCGCCCACGATCTAAATAACGTGCTCACACCGATTGTCGGTGCCGCCCAGCTTTTACCGCTGACGCTACCTAATTTGGACGATCGCAATCGCCGCTTACTAAATATGCTCGTAGAAAGCTCTAAACGCGGTAGCGGTTTAGTCAAGCAAATTCTCACCTTTGCGCGGGGGATGGACGGCGAACGCACGACGTTACAAGTGCGACATATTCTCGCCGAAATCATCAGTGTGGCGCGGCAAACTTTCCCCAAATCGATTGAAATTCAAGTCAACCATGTTAGTGGAGATCTGTGGATGGTAAGTGTTGATGCGACTCAGATCCATCAAGTGCTGATGAATCTATTTGTGAATGCGCGGGATGCGATGCCCGATGGGGGCAGCCTGACGGCTAGTACCGAAAACATCACGATCGATGCAGATTATGTCGCTCGACACGGACAGCCGCCAGTGGGAGCTTATATCCTGATTACGATTGCCGATACAGGCATTGGGATGACTAGCGAAATGCTCGATCGGATCTTCGATCCATTTTTTACCACCAAGGAGACGGGTACGGGATTGGGACTCTCGACAGTCCAAGGCATCGTTAAAGCGCATGGGGGCGCGATCGAGGTGGAGAGCGAAGTCGGGCGCGGCACTTGTTTTAAAATCTATCTCCCCGCCAACGATAGTAAAGAAGCCGAATCTTCAACCGTTGTAGAGGATTTATACGACGGGAAGGGTCAGTTGGTATTATTAGTCGATGATGAGACAGCCATTCTCGAAGTTACCAAAGCATCACTAGAAACATATAACTACCGCGTCATGCTAGCTAGCGATGGCATTGAAGCGATCGATATTTATGCCCAAAATTATCGTAATATTGTGTTTGTCATTATCGATATGATGATGCCTCATCTCGATACTCGATCGACAATTTTGGCTTTGCAACAGATTAACTCCCAAGTTCAATTTGTGGTCATGAGCGGTTCCGATCTCAATTTAGAAGCGATGGTCGATTCTCCATGGGAGAGGCTCCGCCAACGATCGCATGTCCGCGCATTTCTCACTAAGCCATTTACTACCGCCGCACTACTCGAAACATTAGCAAATATTCAGCGTGAATAACGTCAGTCCCGCCACCGATTAAAATCGGGGCTAGCGTTACAAAGTCCGCCTACGCGGACTGACTTTCCTAGTCCGCGTAGGTGGACTTTGTATCATTAGCCGAGACTTTCATTCTCTGGGCGATTCTTAACTCAAACTGACGTTGAATAATACCCGATCGATCTGACAAATTGCTATCGAGATTTAAAACCAATAATCATTGTATGTAGCGTCAAATAGATCCGATCTTCAGTAATTTTCTTGAGGAGCGAAGACCGCTTTAATTGAGTATAAAGATCTTGTTTCACTCTTGCCATTGTAAAAGTAATCCCTCTAGCTGCTAATTCATCAAATAACTCTTCGAGCATATCCATTGCCGTAATATCGATTTCGGCAATCGCTTCAGTATTAAGGACAAACCATTCTACAGGCGTAACTTCTGATTCGATCGCTCTTAAAGCACGACACTTAAAATCTTCAGCATTGGCAAAACATAACGGTGCATCATAGCGATAAATTACTAATCCTGGTATTGTGGTCGCACCTTCCCAATCGTTAATATCGTGCAGCCCCTGTAGATTTGATACGGTTCCTTGCACGGCATCATGCGGATGTGCCAATCGCGATAATAATTCAATTACCGATAAACCGATCGCGATCGCGACACCTACTAAAATATCGGTAATTAAAACACCAATAGTCGTAATTAATGCCAGGAAAAACTCACTGCGGCGAAATCGATATAGGCGAATAAATTCGGGAATTTCAATCAGTCTAAATGCGGCAAAAATCACGAGCGCACCCAATGCTGCTTTCGGAAATAATGACAAAACTGGGCGCAACCATAGTAACACCGAAATTACTACCCCCATCGCTACTAATGAAAAAAGCTGCGTTTTGCTACCCAAAGTATCCGCAATGGCGGTACGAGAGCCACTGCTACTCACTGGAAACCCTTGCACCAATCCCGCCCCCAGATTCGCCAATCCCAGCGCGAGTAATTCTTGGTTGGCATCGATCTTGTCGTGATGACGCGCTGCAAAACATCGAGCCGTCAGCACATTATCTGAATAACCGACGATCGCAATCCCCAGCGCGGAGGCTAGCAAGGCTGGGAGCTGTGTTGGCAAGCTAGGAATGATAAATCTGGGCAAGCCTGCCGGAATTGCACCCACAACAGCGACACCATGCCCCTGGAGATCGAAGATCGCTACCGCAGCAGTGCCGATTAATACTGCCAGCAGCGGTGCGGGTGCTTTGGGAAAAAAATGCCCGATCGATAACAAGAACCCGAACACCAATCCAGCTAAAATCAGAGTCGGCCAATGAATGAAGTTGAGCTGCTGGATAAATGTCCCCACTTGGGCGAATACACTGGTGCCTGGAATGGAAATCCCGCTAATTTTGCCCAATTGTCCGGCAATCATTATCAGCGCAACACCTGCCATATAGCCGACTAGAATGGGCTTGGAGAGCAAATTTGCCAGAAAGCCCAATCTCGCAAGATACCCAATCGAACAAATCGCCCCAACTAAGATCGCCAGCGTAGCCGTCAGCACCCCATAATTACTCCCATCCGCCAGCAGCAACGGCGCAATCGCTACCGCCGTCATCACCGCAGTAGTTGATTCTGGTCCGACTGAGAGTTGACGCGACGAGCCAACTAGAGCATATACACACATCGCAGGTAGTATCGTCCACAATCCCACCACAGGCGGAATGCCCACCAATTCCCCATACGCCATACATTGCGGAATCAGGTAAGCCGCAACGGTAATGCCTGCGAGTAGATCTCCCCGCAACCACGAGCGTTGATAGCTCCACAATTGGCGCAAACCAGGCAATCCGAGGAATATTCTCTGTTGCATAGACTTCTTTCAAACGCAAACAGCTTGTCGTTACTTACCATTTACTAACCACCATTAAGTGGATAGTGCTGGCAACTGAATCACGAGCGTCGAACAAGGTGCGTGATGTAAAACATAATTGCTGGTGCTACCCAACCAGATTTCACTCAACATCGATTTCTGATTTCGTCCCATCAGAATGGCATCCGCCGACCAACTTTTGGCGACTTCACAAATCATCCTACCTGAATCGCCCAAGTTTTGAGAAATTTCCACTTCGATTCCACGCTCTTTTGCTTGCTTTGCATCAGCCTGAAGCTGTTCGAGTCCTTGTCGTTCGGACTCCTGCCATTCCTTAGTATATTGCTCGATCGCCACATCGTTGACGATCGGAAACATCCCACCGACTAATGGACTAAAACTAGTTGATGTTAACGGACTCATAACGTGTAAAAGTAGCACTTTGGCACCGAGTTTTTCGGCTAAAGTCAATCCCGATCCTAAGACTACTTGGGATTCAGCAGAGTTACCAAGTGCGATTAAAATTCTCTCAAACATTTTGGTTATTCCTCATTAATATTTTCAAGCTTGATTCCCGATCGATCTCACGTAAAACTAACTCAACAATGCTGGTAACTGAATTACCATTACCGAGCAAGCTGCATGATGTAAAACATAGTTGCTAGTGCTACCGAGAAAGGCTTCACTCAACATCGATTTCTGATTTCGTCCCATCAATATCGCCTCCGCCGACCAATTTTTTGCGGCTTCGCAAATGAGCGGCCCGGAGTCCCCGTAATTTTGCAAAATCTCGGCTTTGACATGATGCTCTTTAGCTTGCTCTGCATAAGCTTGAAGCCGTTCGATTCCTTTGCGTTCGTAGTCTTTCCAAGCCACTAGATATCGATCGATCTCCACCTCGTTTATCATCGGGAGAATCCCACCCACTAATGGACTAGGTACCGTACTCAAACCGTGGTGCACCAGTGGATCGAGAACATGTAAAAGTAGCATTTCGGCATCAAGTTTCTGTGCTAGTGCCAATCCTGCGGCAAAAATTTGCTCTGAATCAGGGAGATCGCCAATAGCAACTAAGATTTTTTGCAACATTAGCATCGAGCCTCATTAACAACTAAACTAATTTTACAATAACCTTATCGATCGTCATATTAATTTTAATACGATCGAGAAAATTATGACAATTATTAAATACTCACAACTTCCTCATCCGTTAGATCTAAAATACGATTGGGGCATCCATGTGTATATTGTCTGTCGATCTTTAGAGAATTAACTATGTCACATGAAACTATCTCAAATACTCTCTCAATTATTAATTGAATATACCGATTGACCGTTGCCCCTATCTGTATTACTAAAACAAGTAGGTAATAGTGGCTTTGGCACGATCGCCGGGATACTAACTATGCCGATGCTGATCCCGCTCCCCATTCCCTTAGCCGGATTTTCGGCATTGGTTGGGAGTGGAATTATCCTGGTCGGCTGTCAACTGGCTTTAGGCTACGAGAAACCTTATTTACCCAAACGAATTGCACGGATAGAATTATCGCCCGCTGCTTCCCAAAAAATAATCAACCAGATCGATCGATTACTGCGACCTTTGGAAAAGATGTCTAGACATCGACTTTCCAAATTTAGTAATAGTTGGTGGGGTTGTCGAATGAGTGGGGTTTGTTTGGCTTGGGACGCACTATTAATGTCGCTACCGTTACCAATTCCATTAACCAATCTCGTCCCAGCTTATACAATTCTATTCCTGGCGATCGGCTTATTAGAGCTTGATGGATTATTTATTCTCATCGGTTATGGGATGACAGTGGTGACAACTATCTTCTTTGCCAGTATTGCTGGGACAATTTGGCAATTAGCATATCATTGGTGGCAAATTTTAAATTAATCGACAGTTTTTTCAAAATTTCACTCGCTGATAAAACACATGTTTTACACCTTCAGCGGCGATAACATAACCAGCCACGATTGCCCCTAATACCAATAAAAAGTGCAAGGGTAATGCCCGAAAGCCGAGTAACTGTGCTAGCGGCGTGAAGGGGATAATTAGGGCTAGGCAGATAGTAACTAGAGTTGCCCAGAACAAGTATTTTCCAGGCTTACTATTGAAGATCGATTGACGAGTCCGCACGACTAGTACCACCAAAGATGCCGAGATCGTCGATTCGATAAA
Source organism: Chamaesiphon sp. (assembly GCA_026785875.1). Classification (GTDB taxonomy): domain Bacteria; phylum Cyanobacteriota; class Cyanobacteriia; order Cyanobacteriales; family Chamaesiphonaceae; genus Chamaesiphon. Next base: position 8,702 of record JAJAZF010000279.1, read on the forward strand.
CCAGCCCGTTCTAAACTGCTCTGGTTGAGCGTGGAGTAGTAACAGTAACGCACCAAAGGTGAGGTAGTCGAACACCGAACTGAGTAAGCCAAACACCACCATAAAGTTGCGGATAAACTTGATATCCATTCTACGGGGTTTGTTGACGAGTTCTCGATCGACTCGATCGGTGGCAATCGTCATTTCAGGAAAGTCTGTCAGGAGATTTGTCAATAAAATCTGACTGGGTAGCAGTGGTAAAA
>JAJAZF010000280.1 GCA_026785875.1 Chamaesiphon sp.
CAACAGCAACCACACCCGACCAACGATTGATATACGACTCGACGACGGGTGGACTATTCTTCGACGCGGATGGTTCTGGTTTGGGTAGTAGTTCCGTCCAATTTGCCACTTTGTTTGTAGATCCGCTCAATCCAGCTCAACACCATCCAATTGGTTTGACTGCGGCAGATTTCGCTTTAATATAGAACCTATTTGAGATCTTTTCTAAAACCCTTGCGTAGTATTTAAAGCCAAAGATGGCAGCGATCGGCTACTCTTAACCGCCATCCGGATCGGGCGTGCTGGAGCAGTTACCAAACCGCGACGCTTGGCACCGATCTCCCGCAGATCGACTAATGCTAGTTCCCGACGAGCGAGAATCCCAACCAAGGCGATTTTCATTTCAAACAAGGCAAACGCACTCCCGATACACCGCCGCGCACCACCACCAAAAGGCAGAAATTCAAAGGTTGAAAACTGACGCTCTAAAAACCGTTCCGGTCGAAACTGCTGGGGTTGGGGGTATAGATCCGCTCGCTGGTGGGTCGAATAAATCGAACCCAGGACGACAGCACCCGTTACTAATTCGTATCCGGCGATCGATACAGTTTTGTTCACGACTCGGGGCAAAGTCAACATCGCTACCGGATAAATTCGCAAGCTTTCATTACACACAGCATCGAGGTAGGGTAATTTCAGAATGGCATTAGGATCGGAATTTTCGCCCAAGCCATCGATTTCATCTAGCAGTTTTTCCTTGACTGTGGGGAGTTTGTGAATCCAATACAATGCCCAAGCTAGAGCGGTAGCGGTTGTTTCATGTCCGGCGACGAGCAGAGTCATCAATTCATCGCGTAATTCCCGATCCGTCATCGCTGTCCCCAGTTCGTCCCGAGCGGCCATCAACATGCTGAGGATATCCGTGCGTGAGGCATCGGGGTTGGCATGGCGTTCTTGGATTTCAGCATAGATGGTGTCATCTACCTCGCGCTGAAGGCGCATTTGCGTCTCCCAGGGGCCAAAAAATTCCTGTTGCAGCAGCGGCAGATATAACATCATCACACTTAGTGGCGAACTGCCCCGATCGAGGAGTCGAACTAATAGCTGCTCTAGCTTGACAGCGCGCGCTCCCGTGTTCAGTCCGAATACGGCTGCCATCATCACCCGCAGGGTAATCGCTTGAGTGGTCGCCCGCACCTCAAAAGTGTGCCCGACAGGGATATTCTCGATCGTCTCAGCCGTAACTCGATCGATAATCTGACGATAAGTTCGCATCCGCTCGCCATGAAATGCTGGCATCATCAACTGGCGTTGGCGTTGATGTTCTTTGCCACTCAAGGTAATTACGGAGCGATCGCCTAGCAAAGACTTAAACAGATCGTTTAAGTCTCCTGGCGCGCTAAAGTCGTCGCGGGTATCCTGGGTCAAAATTTGTTGTAAGGCTTGCGGATTACTGACAAAGATGACGTTGGGAGATTTGCGACTCAAGTTGAGACTATAGATGTCGCCGTAACGCTGGGTGCATTCCGACATCAATGACATGGGGCTGAAAATCCAGCGCATTAGTTGGACAAAAGCTGGAGTTTTGGGACTTGGTGGTAGTGGCATCGTCGATATTTCCTCTTAAAAAATTATTAATTGGTAAATTGTCGTCTCTTTGCGCTCTGTTTCAGCTTTTCTGCTTTCACCCTTGTTTCACGATGCAACCTAGCTGTGCGCTAACTCAAATATATTCTACATTCTGAAACTAAATGTAAAGAAATTGCGATCGATCCAGACCAAAACACAATCGCCGCCGTAACTAGATTCAAGCCACTGGCTCGGTAGCTCTGCTGGTCGAAACTGCGGCCTTTGAATTTCACCCAGACGATTAAAGAAGACAGCACGAGCCAAAGCATTCCGCGCAACATGAGTCCATCAGCGCCGTCCTACTTTAGATACCAGCCAATCTATTCATGACCTATCCCCTAAGCCTCAAGCAAAAATTCCTCTACAGTGCGACTTCGGCGGGGATGAATATCATCAGCACGACAGTATCGACCTGGTTGCTATACTTCTGGGCACCACCGCCAGATTCAGGTCATCCCCCATATCTGGATGTGGCTCTAATTGGATGGCTGTTAACAGGGGGGCGATTTTGGGATGCTGTGATTACACCGATCGTCGGACACCTGAGCGATACAATTAAAACCCCCTGGGGTCGTCGCCGTCCCTTCCTCATGTTCGCGACCCCAGTGATGTTAATCTCCCTAATTTTGCTGTGGATACCGCCCAGTGCTAGTTTGGGATCTACCAATGCGATTTACTTTTTTGGGGTGACGATCGCGTTTTATACCAGTTTTCATTTGGTCGGCATCCCCTACGATAGTAGCTTGCCAGAGATGGGTGGTACGGCCTCGGAGCGGGTGAGCTTGAGCATGTGGAAAAATATCTTTGGAACGCTCGGTGTACTGATTGGGGCGGTAATAGTAGCGCCACTATTTACTAGCGTTGGGGCGCTGGGGATGAGTTTAGTCGTAGCGACACTGGGGTTAATTTCCGTATTGCTGACATTGACGGTATTGCGGGAGACTCCCGTCCGATCGCTCCAGCCGATGACCTTGCGATCGAGCCTACGGGTGACCATGCGGAACGGTCAGTTCTTGCGGCTGTGTTTATCCAATTTAATGGTGCAAACTGGCTATGCAATGCTGCTGGCAAATCTGCCTTACTTTGTCACCCTCGTTGTCGCTCGATCGACGGCAGCAGTTAGTGTGTTTCAAGGGATAGTAGTAATTGTGATGATGGTCAGCGCACCGTTTTGGAATTGGCTCGCGCACCGCTATCCGCATCGACGGTTATTAAAGGCTGTGACTTGGGGATTGGCAGTGACGATCGGGATGAATTTTTTCATCGGCATCTTTCCTAGAGTAGATAATACAATTGCTGCGGCGATCGCGTTAGCGAGTCTCGCTCCATTTTTAGGTGGCTATTTCATTTTGATTTACGCGATGATGGGGAGTGTTGTCGATGATGATGAACTAGTGACCCACCAAAGACGAGAAGCATTTCACTACGGCACTTTTTCCCTCTCAACGGGAATTGGGATGTCCCTATCGAGCTTAATCGTGCCGCAGATATTTAAGGTCTATGGATACACTGCCACCAATCCCTTGGGGGTGCGAGTGGTATTTTTGGCGGCAGCCGCGATCGTTAGCTGCGGAGCTTTGGCTTTGAGAGGGTACCATTTAGGAGACTCGATGCTCGTGCCCGGCGGCTCCGCCGATGAACCAACCAGCCAAATTTGATGGTATTTCATCCATGAATATAATGCCCAGCTTGTAACGTTTTGACCTCTTTCGCTACTTTCGGAACACTACCTGTAATTAAAATTAACTAAAATAGCTGTGATTTTCCTAGCGATCGAACTAAGCTAAGAATTAGCATCAATATTTCAATCTGCTCCTTGCCACCTTTTCAGAGGAAACCATAATAATTGGTACTAATGGCAATCGAACAAGCGATAAAATAATTTAATAAATTATTTTATCGCTTGGAGTGCCTATGAAAGCTTTACTCCTGTGGCCAACTATGCCCAATTCTTTCTGGTCTTACCAGGAGACATTGGACTTGGCAGGCTTGAAATCGACAAATCCACCGCTGGGATTGATTACGATCGCGGCAATGTTACCAGCAGAATGGGAAATTCGATTATTCGATCGGAATGTTAAGCCTGAAACTGACGCAGATTGGGAATGGTGCGATTTAGCAATTATTTCCGCGATGATCGTCCAAAAAGCCGACTTTCAAAGTCTAATTCACAAAGGGGTTAGTCTGGGTAAACGAGTCGCCGTTGGTGGGCCTTTTCCCACTTCAATTCCCGTAGTCGCTCAAGTAGCAGGGGCGCACTATCTGATTCTAGATGAGGGTGAATGTACCATTCCGCTATTTTTAGATGCTGTAGCGCGGGGTGAGACAGAGGGGATATTTCGGAGTACTCAAAAGCCAGATGTCACCCATACGCCGATCCCTCGATTCGATCTCCTCGATCTAGATGCTTACTTAGCGATTACCGTTCAATTTTCGCGGGGGTGTCCCTTCCAGTGCGAATTTTGTGACATTATCAATCTCTATGGTCGCAAACCCCGCACGAAAACACCAGTCCAGTTTTTGGCGGAATTAGAAGTACTTTATCAAATGGGTTGGCATCGTTATATATTCATCGTCGATGATAATTTTATCGGCAATACTCATAATGCCAAATTACTATTACGTGCACTAATTCCGTGGATGGAAGCACGCAATTATCCATTTATTTTCTTGACAGAAGCATCTGTAAATCTCGCTGAAGATGATGAACTGATCGAACTAATGGTAAAAGCTGGTAAGCTGTTTGACATCTAAAATACACATTGTATAATATATTATGGATATATTCAGAGAAAGCTGATACCTGCCAAAAATTTCCTTAATTGTGAAACGAAAGAGAAGTTACAGCGGGCATTAAAAGAGCATGAGCATCCAGATATTAGAGAAAGAGTCTTAATATTTCTATTGTTAAATGAGGGAAATACTCAAAAACATATTGCGGAATTAATTGGATATTCTTTGAGTAAGGTTGCTTACTGGTGTGTCCACGGCGATCCAGAAAACTTGGATAGCCTTAGAGACAACAGAATGAATGGCAACTACAAAAAAGCTACGTCAGAGTATATTAACTTACTCTTGGAAATAATTGAAATAGAGCCTGATAAGTATGGATATGAATTTGGAAGATGGACAACAGCAAGACTGGCGACACATTTAGAAGAAAAAACGGGAATAAAACTAAGTGGTACACAGGTCAGGAGGATTTTAAAATCAAAAAAGTATGTTTACCTCTGGGCTAAATACAGCTTAGAGGACAAGCAAGATCCACAAGAAAGAAGCTTATTCAAGAAAAAATTAGCAGAATATTTAAAGATAGCGAAAGAGTCGCCAAAGCTCCTACAGGTCTGGTTCTGGGACGAAAGTGGATTTAGCTTAAGAGTAATTAGAAGAAAAAATTGGTGTAAGAAAGGAACTCGAAAGAAGCTCATTGGAGATCGAAGAAAAGGTCGAATCAACGTAATGGGAGGAGTAAGATCCACAGATAAAAAAAGATGGGTAGATTTTATTCCAACTGGTAATTCTGTAAATTTTTACTTGGTGCTACAAGCCTTCTATGAAGATTTAAAACAAGAGTGGGTTGAGCTAGGGAATTTAGCTCAGGATTTTCAAGAGAAAGGTTGTAAAATTGTCCTAATCTTGGACAATGCTAGTTTTCACAAAAAAGAAGAAGTATTACAAAGAATAATTAAGGAGATGCCAAATTTAATCGTAGAATTTTTACCACCATACAGTCCTGATTACAATCTAGTTGAATTAGTTTGGCACTCAGCCAAAGAATATATTTCTAATAGATTATTTGAATCAATAGAAAAACTAGAATTACTATTGAATACTTTGTTAAACGAAGGAGGGTTAATTATTAAGTGGGATCGAAAGTTAAAGAATAAGGGTAATCTAGTTAATGTGATTTAAATGTTCGACAGCTTATGACGATTGTCTTTATGGGGATTGAGACTCCAGATACCGATAGTCTGATCGGGATTCACAAAGTGCAAAATACCCGGACATCGCTAGTTGCATCCTGTGAGAAAGTCACCCGGATGGGATTACAAATCATGTCGGGCTTTATTATGGGGTTTGATAACGAGCGGGTAGGTGCAGGGAAACGGATTCAGGAATTTATCGAAACGGCAAATATTCCGATCGGTCAATTTAGTCTGCTTCAAGCCTTACAGAATACCGCCTTATGGACTCGGCTCGAACGCGAAGGACGGCTAACAGAAGGGTTAGGCACTTTCCACCAGGGGGAGATTATGAACTTTATCCCCACCCGTTCGGTATTTGAAATTACTGAAGAGTATATCGATGCGTTTTGGCAAATGTACGAGCCGATGCCCTATCTCAAGCGGACATTTCGATGTTTTCGGATGATGAATGGATGGCGGAGCAAACACAATCGCCCGATTACTAAACATGAGTTAAATCTATACTGGGCGATCTGCTGGCGACAGGGCGTAGTCAGGAATACTCGATTTGTGTTTTGGTGGCAGTTGCTGGTTTTAGCGGTATTGAAACCCAGTTTACTCTACGATTATTTTACCGTTTTAGGGGTAGGAGAACATTTCTTTAAGTATCGCTATGAAGTCCGCGAGCGATTACTCAGTCAATTAGCCGCTCTTAAAGCAGCTCCTGTGTCACAATCCGTCGAAGTCCCGATCGATCTTATCGCGACAACATAGGCGTTGCAACAG
>JAJAZF010000281.1 GCA_026785875.1 Chamaesiphon sp.
CTCAATTCTGAGTGAGACTAAATGACTGGGATCGTGACGTTCGCCATCATTAACGACGACAATATAATTTTGCGGTGGATATTTCTCGATCCATTTCAACCATTGCGATGAAACAAGTCTAGTCCCCAATTGGACGATCGTATCGATCTGATCCAACTCTACAGCAACATCCGTCAGCAACAACCGATCGAAGTAATGGATTAAATTCGGGAAATCGCGGCGCAATCTCAATCCTGACTGAATATCTGCAAACACAGCCCAATTTAACCGCGAGGCTAATTCTACTACTGCATTAATATCTCCGATCGATTTTAACTCTCCGACAACCAATACCCCCTTAGTGGTAGATTGGATAATTTCAATTAGCGACTCAATTTCGTCAGGAGTTGGAATCGTTAATTTACTCGCATAATGAGTATATGGCGATCGATTCTCCTTCCATCTACCCAAACTCGCAGGTATTTCTACAGGTGCATCTGGAGATCCAAAAGGCTCACGAAACATACAATTGAGATGTACGACTCCACCTGGAGCTTGTCGCGCTCTAGATACAGTCAGATCGATCGTCGTCAACACTACATTGGGGTTAATTTCGGCTGTAGGGCATGGTAAATCGAATTGCCAGGTTGGGTAATTAGCATACAAATTGACCTGATCGATGGTCTGATTTGCCCCTGTCTGACGCAATTCTGGCGGTCGATCGCTAGATAAAATAATTAGGGGAATATTATCGATCGCCGCTTCAATTACAGCAGGGAAATAATTCGCCGCCGCCGTACCAGATGTACAGATTAACACTGCTGGATTTCCGGTGGCGCGGGCATACCCGATCGCATGAAACCCCGCCGCTCGTTCGTCTAAACAGATAATCTTTCTTGCTTGCTGATTTTGAGCTACAGCTACAGTTAATGGTGTCGATCGAGATCCAGGAGAAATGACAAAATAATCGATGCCATTACGCACCAATTCTTCAATGATTAAATAGCCCCAGAGTTGATTCATGGTGAATTACCCCCCAACCCCCCTTATCAAGCAGGGCTTTTCATGCTCCCTCCCCTTTATAAGGGGAGGGCTGGGGTGGGGTAATTCCCGCAAATCACAAATCATCTGCGAAATCGACTCAATTACAGCATCCAACTCTTCATATACCTGTATATTCGTAAATCTCAAAAACTGAATCCCAGCAGCTTCAATGAAAGACTGTCGCTCTAGATCGTAAACTTCTGCACCATCCTGAAAATGACTCTCGCCATCTATCTCAATTGCTAGCTTAATTTCAACACTATAGAAATCGATAACAAATGCACCGACACTATATTGTCTTCGGAATTTACAATTCTCGACTTGTTTCCCTTTCAATCTTGCCCAAACTAGCTGTTCGGCTGGCGGCATATTGTTCCGCAGCGATTGACGTTTATCTTTTTCGGAGGTCTTGTTATACAGTTGTGTCACCACCTTAATCTCTTGTGACGTTAAAAGATTTTAGAATTCATGCGGAGATTTTTACCCCACCCCAGCCCTCCGCTTATAAAGGGGAGGGAGCAAGAAAGCCTCCCCCTTTATAAGGGGGGGTTGGGGGGGTGAATTTAGCTACGCACCCACCGCTTCTTTCGCTGCATACATTACTTCTAAAGTAATTACATCTTGACCCCGATCGCGTGCGAATTTCTCGGTATTGCGTTTGACTTTACCGCGCACAAAACCAGGAACTTTATTCAGTTCGGCTTGGGCTTCTTTATTCCAACCTAAGTCAGAATCAGCAGAGATACCTTTAGTAATTACTTCTTTAGTATCGTGTCCGCCGAAGATTTCTAATAAGTGATCTTCCATGCCCAATGTGAATGAATTGTAGATTAGATCTACAACTTGATTCGTACCTTCATATCCCAAAAATGGCTTATAACCGATCGGGAAATTCTGGACGTGAATTGGTGCTGAAATTACGCCCGTGGGAATATTTAAACGTTTGCCGACATGGCGTTCCATTTGGGTACCGAAGATTGCTGAAGGCTCACTTTGAGCGATTCGATCGCCAATAAGTCCATGATCGTCTGAGATAATAACTTCATCGCAGAAACCCTCAACTTCCTTGCGAAACCACTCTTCATCGGGCTTGCAAAAAGTCCCCGCCCAAACTACATGAATTCCCATTTCGCGGGTGAGAATCTTGGTAATTGCGGCTGCGTGAGTAGCATCGCCATATACTACCGCTTTTTTACCAGTTAAATTCTGACAATCGATCGATCGCGAGAACCAGGCGGCTTGGGAGACGTGGATAGTTTGTTCGTTGATAAAGTCTTCATAATTTACATCCGCACCACCCGCATTCAGGATAGTTTGAATCTTCCGAATACACCGCGCCGTTTCGACCACACCCATCGGGGTAATATCGACGTAGGGCGTGCCCAATTCGCGTTCGAGGTACTCTACCGTCATCGGCCCTAATTCGCGGTAGGGCGCAAGGTTAAACCAGGCTTTGCCCAATCCTTTGAGTTCTTCAACGCGCGCACCTTCGGGAATGACAGCATTGACGGTAATTCCCAACTCACCCATCAATTTTTTGAGTTCGGTACAGTCGTGGTTATTGTGGAAGGCGAGGGTAGAAATTCCGATGATATTTACCGATGGTTTCTCGCTTTTCTGCGTGACTAAATCGCCCTTCTTTCTCGCCTTTTCGACATAAAACTGAACGATCTGCTGGAGAGTGCGATCGGCAGCCTGCATCTCGTTGAAGCGATAATGATTGACATCAGCTAGCAATACATCCGCCTTAGCCTCTAGCGAAGCCCGTTGCACAAAGTTGGCGAGATCTTCTTGGAGGATACTCGAAGTACAAGTCGGCGTGAGGACGATCAAATCTGGATGCTCTTCCGCATCCTTGCGGGTAATATTATCAACCACCTTCTCCTGCGAACCGCGTGAGAGCACATGTCGATCGACTACGCTAGTTGTCACTGGTGTAAAGTCCCGTTCCCGCGACAGCATCGATCGCATGACGTTGAAATAATCATCGCCGATCGGCGCGTGCATGATCGCATGAACGTTTTTAAACGAAGTCGCCACCCGCAAAGTCCCGATATGAGCGGGAGCAGCGTACATCCAATAAGCTAGTTTCATATATCTTTATCCCTTAGTCCCAGTCTACCGATCGATTCTGTCTAGATTGTCGCAAACAAGTTTAGGCTTAGGACGCGATCGAGTAAAAATTTAACTTAATATCTAGTAACAATAGCAAAATCTCTGTAAGTCAATCCATCCGTAGCTTTTCGTCACTAAGAGCTTTGATAAATCATCAAATTATTTGGAATAATTATCGATCGTTTCCTTAAATATTCCTAACATTAGGAAGAAATAGAACATAACTTTATTTATTCATAACTTATATTTATAGTAGATCTCACTAGCCGATCGATGAAGTAAAGAATGTCGATAAACCAAGCTAGGAATATCTTCAGCATAACCGCCACCGATGACACAGGCGACAGGATAACCTCGATCCACACAAGTATCTAACACATATAAATCTCGATCGAATATCCCTGTATTCGTTAGAGCTAGTTTACCCAGTCGATCGCTAATATGTGGATCTACACCCGCATCATATAAGACTAAATCCGGCTTTACCTGTGATAATAAATCCGGTAAATACTCAGCCAGGGTTTTTAAATACTCCTCGTCTTCCATCCCTTCCCGCAGGGGGACATCGAGATCGCTGCTTTGTTTCTTGCTAGGGAAATTGATCTCGCAGTGCATGGAGAAAGTAAAAACACTCGGATCTCGTTCAAAAATTGCCGCCGTACCATCGCCTTGATGGACATCGAGATCGACGATGAGGATTTTTTTTGCTAAACCTAAATTTTGGATGACGCGAGAGGCGATCGCCAGATCGTTGAAGATACAAAAACCCGAACCCATATTCGCAAAAGCATGATGAGTCCCACCTGCTGTATTGCAGGCTATACCATATTCGATCGCGAGTTTCGCCGTCAGGATCGAGCCACCTAGCGCGATCCGAGTCCGATTGACTAATTCGGGACTCCAGGGTAATCCGATCCGCCGTTGGGCTTTGGGGTCTAGTGTACCAGTATAGTAAGCCTGAATATAAGCCGGATCGTGAACTAATTCCAACCACTCCGTCGGTGGTAATGTGGGGGCGAATGTGCGATCGACGGTAACTAATCCATCTGTTAGCAATAACTCGTACAATATCCGAAACTTAGACATCGGAAAGCGATGACTATCCGGTAAAGGTACAACATAATCGGGATGGTAAACGATCGGTACAGACAAAATTGCGACTACTGACTAAAAAACTCACGCATGAATTCTAACTTAACGAGATTGTAAAAACACTAAAACTTTCAACCGCTCGATCGTTTTTAAAACCTTGTGCTGGGTACTTGACTTGACCTGTCTAGCCCAGGTAAGCTTGCCTGACGCGCTCGTCTGCCAAAAGATCCGCCGCATGTCCTTCTAGAGTAATCTGTCCCGCTTCCAGCACATAAGCGCGATCGGCAATCTGGAGAGCTAGATTAGCATTTTGTTCTACCAGCAAAATTGTCACACCCTGTGCGCGGAGATTTTTGATAATCCCAAAGATTTCACGCACGATCGAGGGTGCTAAACCTAGACTCGGTTCATCTAATAGTAGCAGTTGGGGGCGACTCATGAGGGCACGAGCGATCGCCAGCATTTGCTGTTCGCCACCGCTGAGTGTTCCGGCTAATTGGTTGCGCCGTTCTGCCAGTCGGGGAAATTGCTGAAACTGTAATTCTAAATCGGACTTGATGCCCAGTCGATCGTCACGACAATAGGCTCCTAGCAGCAAATTATCCAGTACTGTTTGCTTAGTTAATACTCGTCTACCTTCAGGACTATGGGCAATCCCTAGCTTGACGATCGCATGAGCATAATCATGAGTAATCTCTCTCCCGTTATAAATAATCTGCCCACTGCGAGATTTAACGATTCGCGAAATAGCCCGCAAGGTAGTACTTTTACCCGCACCGTTCGAGCCAATCAGGGTAACAACCTCCCCTGTTTTGACAATCAGGTCTAGATTTTGCAGGGCTTGAATTCCCCCATAATTAACATTGAGATCCCTAACTTCTAGAATTGGTGGACTAGATTTTGTGACTGACATAACTTCTCTATTCACTACCTAAATAGGCTTCAATTACCGCTGGATTGTTGCGAACAATTTCGGGATTGCCTAGTGCAATTAATTGACCAAAATCTAACACGGCAATCCGATCGCATAAACCCATTACCAGCGGTACATGGTGTTCGATTAATAATACCGTCAGCTCAAATTGCTGTTGGATTTGGCGAATAAAATCACTTAATTGACCTTTTTCGCTGGGATTCATCCCCGCTGCGGGTTCA
>JAJAZF010000282.1 GCA_026785875.1 Chamaesiphon sp.
ATATGTCGTCCTGTGAGGAAGTCAGGGTAAATTGGCGATCGTGGGATGAGGTTGAGAACGAGGCTATGGGGCATGAGTGAGGATTGGGGCTAGTCGATCTGGATTGAGAGCCATGCTGAAGTGAAACTCGCACCAATGGTGCGAGTTTTGGATTTTGGGTATAGGTAAAATCGGCAAGTTATGGATCTGGGGCGATCGTTTTATGATTTCCACTGTTTCTGCAACCAATGGTTGCAGTTTGTTTCATCAACTGAATCGATATTCCATATTTGCAGGAAGAACGATTGTTTCCTTGTCATCTTTGATACGATAGTGTTGCCCATTCAGAAATCGAACATTCCGAATTAAGCTAACAGGTGGCATATTCAGTGTGTCATAGCTAATCACTTGATGGTTAAACATTACATCCAGGGGATTTAACGGGTGTATACAGATAAAATCTTTGGTAGTTTTTTCAAAGTCAGTGAGTTCTTTTACCTTAACTTCTGCTTTGCTCATCCATTTACCTAAACGAATCCATTTAGGTAACGCGATTGGATGAGTGGAAATCAAGAAAAACTCAAAGATACTTTCTGGTGCAATTTCTTTTGCCCGACCAAAGCTAGGAATGTTTTTCTGAGTTTTTTCCATCTCAACATGGTAATTGTTATTAGCATATTTCCACGTATTGAGGATCGATGTATGATGGATCGATCGAGCCGGAGTCACGTATATTCCTTGCTGATTTAATGCCGTTAAATGTTCGGCATATTTCGGTACCTGTTCGGGGCAGAAATAGCGGTATGAGTGTTCTTCTGGCACTGTGGTTAAATAGCGATCGCTATCTACTAAGCCCAGCGCATAGCAAAGAGCATAGTTATGGAGGATCGGTTCTGTCTCATATAACCTACCAATCTCGCGAGTGGCATAGTAGAGACTATCGTGAAGTTCGATCGAGCAGCGATAAATGATAGTCATAGTTATGACTCCGCTGCGGCGGTACTAGTAGCTTTTTTAGCACCTTTTTTGGCTTTATCTCCAGACTTGGTAATATGCTTATTAGCATAAGCAGTAGATTCATTATTAGCTTGCTGCAATAGTTCTTTAAGCTTTGACTCATCACCAGTAATCTCTTTTACCTCAGCAAGTAGAGTGTCAAATTTATCACCGATCGATGCTGTGAATGGGATATATTCATTTTTCATGGCTTCCTCAATTGCTGATTTAGCCGCTTTCAAAACATCATCTTCATTGAGCGGATCGGGAGAATTAATTTGAGTTGGTTGTGCATCCTTCATCAGATCGTAGATGTGCTGTGTCCAGCGCAGATTGCTGACAATTTCACCATCGGCAAAAATCACACCGATTAACTCGTTACGAACGCGCCCAGTACGGGTGGTTTGTGCGCCATAGTGACGAGTCCTGAGAATGTTATTAAACACATATAGAAATCCAGCTTCCGTCGGATCTTTGAGGGTAACGATGCTAGGGAAAAAAGTTTGAGGCAGGATATGATCTTGACTATTAATCCGGCTGGTAACTTCTCCATTCCGGCTCATAGTGCCATTCTCAAATGGGGCATTGAGCGTGAAGTTTAAATGGGAATCATCGAAGGGGGTAATCGAATATGCTGTGTCAACCACGACTTTCGACTTTTCAGAACCTGAGTCACCGATCGCAAACCCGTACAGAATACAGTCAGGAGTAGTTTTACTAAAGTCAACATTATAATCACACTTCTCCCAGTCGCCAATCTGATAATTACGGAGCAGTTCGCGTCCGGTTAAGCGTTCTGGAGTTGATTGTTTCCGCTTGAACATTGCCAGACGGCTAATAGCTTCTGAGTTATTTACTCCTGCGCGTACTCGTGCTTTATTAAGTTCGCCATCAGTTTGAAATAATGGATAGGATTCAGTAATCCGAATTGTGATGAAGTGAGCATATTTTCCCATCGGTCTAGCGGGGATTTCGGTGTGAAAATGTTTTGCATCGACAGTAGTTAGAAATTGCATGATTTAATCCTTGATTGTTGATTGTTAGATATTTAAACGTTGACAGGTTCGGCTTCAGGTAAGTCTTCCGGTTCTACGACTGCCAGAGTTCTTCGAGCTTCATCATCTTCTAATCGATAGATATAGTCACAAGTATCTCGAATTAGATTTATTTGCGTTCCAGCCAGACGTGCCCGATCGCTTTTGAAGGTATTTTCAAATAGATCCTTAACGAAGAACTTGGCAAATTCATGAATGGCTTGCCGTTCCTCTTCAGAAGTTAATGCGAGTTTCCATTTGCCATCAACGAAAACCAAAGTAGGCTTACCTTCGGCTGTTCTGCGGCGCACATTGGTCATCAATCTGGCGATTCGGGCAGCTACAACATCAGTCAGTGATTCGGTATCGGGGACTAATGCTCGATCGGTTTTGAGGATGACATCAGCAGCTTCATCGATCGGTTTTAGGACAGCATTAGGCTTTGCATACTGACTTTTAGCCCGATAGAAGCGACGGTAGAGTCGGGTTAGTTCACGTAATTGGTTCATATCTTTTCCTTCTGGATCGAAGCAGTAATAGAATTGTTGATAGAGTTTGATTTTCTCGACTGGGGCTGTATCCCAATCCAATTTCCGCAGCAGTTTCGAGAGATAGTGAAAAACATATAGTGGACTAGTCTCTAAATCTCTCGCCAGAGCCGCCAGTTTTCCCCAATCTGGATCGCCATCCTTTTTACGGTTGACTTCCAGATGGATACAGTAGGCAGCACTGAGAGCGTTGAGGGGTGAAAATTGGTGGGGTTGGCGCGGTAAAATTCCATCCAGTCGATAGGTGTCCCGTTTAATTAGGGTGGAGATTGCCTGATGTTCGCCATCGAGAATGGTGGTTTGTTCAAAGTCGGCACCGCTAATATAAGGCGGTACGGGCGACTCGGAAGCCACAACTTTGACATCCAATATCAATGGCAAAGCAAACGCCAACCAAGATGGCATCACCCATGATTCGGTATCGGTGGCATCTCGCCCTGGCGGTAGTGCCATGAAGAAAAACGTCATTGGCTCGTTGGTATAACTGAGCTTGAAAGTTCGATCGGTTTCGGATTCCGGTTGAAGCAGGAGTGAATCAACTGACTGATAAGTGGCAAGGTTAAATTGTGCAGGTTGTTTATCGGGGACGAGGTGCTTCCGAATATCTGCATCAAAGCGGGTACGCCGAATCCAAGAATAGGCTTTTTGTAAAAAAGTGTTAGTTTCTGGGGTGAAGAAATACGCTGGATAGAGATATAAATAGCGATACTTACGCCCCTCAAAGTCTCCTCCCGTCGCATTAGTTTGGTTCATCAAGATTTGTCTGAGCATAATCTCGATCGACCAAATCGCACAGATTTGACGTTTGGCAGCTTGAGCGTTAAACAGAATTTGACGATTGCTATAAATCTGAGGAGAAAATAATGTCGCCGATTCCATTTGCTCACTTACCGTATAGGATGAACTAGACATGGCACAGACATTTTCTCGTCCTTTACCGTTGACTTTAGCCGCCTTATAGCGATCGAGTTCGGTTAAAAATGGTGTGTTAGTAGGAGTCGTAATCGCACCAGTCGGCAAGACTACTACCGCACGAATATAGGTGCGAAGGTCATCCCAGCCATCTGGTAGGATAAATTCCTGAATTAATGGTTCGATAATTTGAGTGGCACAACCAACCATCCCTAACATCACAGATTGGACTTGCCCGTCGTCCAAATCTGGATGTTGTTGAATATATCTTGCGGCAAGGTAATACCAATCGAGCGGCACACCACCTGTTTTCTTGAGAGCCTGAATTGTCCTTATATCTGGCAGTTCTGAGGACAAGCCTAGATATTCGGCTAGTTTTTGAGTTAAATCTAGTTCGGGTAAAATCTTGCGCTCGGCTTTAGGTTGCTGTTTCTGCCAATCAGTAAACCTGTCGCACCATCCGCGCCAGATCCCTCGACAGATAATATCCCCAAATTCACCCAGTCGATCGATTCGATAATCATCACCAAATGACTCGATTGAGGCTGGAAGTTCGCCATTATCCCGAAAGTTTATCAGGCTATCGCTCCGCTTTTTAGCGATCGAAGCTTTAGTTGAGGGGATAATCCGACAAGCCGCTTGAATGGCTGTCTCCATTAGCTGGATTACATCAAAAAAGAACCAATAGTAAGCCGCAAACTTGAATCCCTTACCATCCCTAGCAAACCCAGTTTGTCTGTGCTGAAGCTGTTCGCTGCACAGGGTTTTGATTTTTTTAATTACGCGATTCTCCAAAGGAGAGGCTACGCCAACGGGAATACTCTCAACTTCAATCTGCGGCGCATCTACCTTTGCAAGATAAACCACCCCATCGGGTAAATAGAGCAAAGGCGTATAAAATTCGTCAGGGTGAACGTCCATCAACCCATTGTTAATGATATTGGTGAGTACGCCCCGATTATCAGATAGCGCATGATAACTAAACTTGAGTTGTCCATTACTCAAATCGTTAAGGAGACTTGAGAGGCTATTAGCTTCACAATCACCTGGATGTTTGATGACAGATGCAAATAAGTCTGAGAGTCGTACTAACCGCATTAGAAGCTGTTGAATGCGATCGTCAATTTGGCACTTATCCAAGCCACGTTGTTTCATGCCTAGATCGGCATCATATTTTTCTCCAGCGTTATTGCTAATCCAGATAATGTCATCAATATAAGATGCCCAATCATCACCAATGAGCAGATCTAAGCCTAATTCTTGGATTTTGTGGCTGATATACTC
>JAJAZF010000283.1 GCA_026785875.1 Chamaesiphon sp.
TACCGTGCGCGAACCACTCACCCAACTGTTGGGCACTCATCCCCGCGTCTTCCTCACCGAACCCCTCGATTATAGTCAACTCGTCGGTGCGATCCAACGCAGTTATCTGCTGCTCTCTGACTCAGGCGGCATCCAAGAAGAGGCACCTAGCCTGGGTAAGCCCGTATTGGTACTCAGAGACACTACCGAGCGTCCTGAAGCTGTCACTGGCGGAACTGCAAAGTTAGTCGGGACAGATGTAGCCCGAATTACCGCCGCAGCCAGTGAATTACTCAGCGACACCTCAGCCTATCAAGCGATGGCTAATGCAATTAATCCATTTGGGGATGGTACTGCTTCAATGCAGATTCTCGCTGCGGTGGAGCAGTTTTTTGGAGTGTGATTTTGAGGTTGGATATTCGATCGAGATCGGCGTAGGGTGTGTTAGGCACAAGCCGTAACGCACCAGTACAGAGCTGAATATCCTGCTCAGGTTTTGGCAAGACGATCCAAAACTCCTCTTTTGTGGCAGCATGTACATCATAGGCACAGTTATTAGCACCATCAATTACCTGAATATTTTTCATTTTATCCATCTCTCAATTTTTGCACGGCAATTCAATCTATAGAGTAGATAGCTATGGTCGCACAAACACCCACTGAAACCACTGCAAATATTATTTATCCAGATAGTGACGGGTTGCCGATGTCCGACAATACTAAACAATTTCGGTGGATTGTCACGATTAAAGAAAATCTCGAACTTATATACGCCCAAAATCCTGATGTTTTTGTGGCGGGGGATTTATTATGGTATCCAGTCGAGGGCAACAATACGATCCGCCAAGCACCCGATGTAATGGTGGCATTTGGCAGACCAAAAGGAGACAGAGGCTCATATCGGCAGTGGCATGAGGATGGGGTTGTGCCTCAAGTTGTGTTTGAAATTCTATCGCCTGGAAATCGGCTGGGAGAGATGCACCGCAAGTTACGCTTTTATGAGCAGTATGGGGTATCAGAGTATTATTTATACGATCCAGATCGACTGGATTTTACTGGTTGGATCGGAAGTGAAGACCGATTAGAATCGATCGAGCAACCGACTGACTGGATTAGTCCGCTACTAGGAATTCGCTTCAAACTAGAACCCGACGGATTAGTAATTTATCGCCCTGATGGTCAAACATTTTCAAGTTTTATCGATTTAGATCTTCGTCGTCAGGAAGCCGAACAACGCGCGGATACTGCCGAGCAACAGCTAGAAAGATTAGCTACCAAGTTACGAGAATTGGGCATCGATCCCGAAAATCTCTAATTCGATCTGGGTGTGTTTCAATAAATCCGCTGGTAGGGGCAATTAATGAAGCGGCATCTGCTAAGGCAGAGGCTTTGCCAACGCGATACGTAGGGTTTCCCGTAAGCGCAAAGCGCAGGCTCTGCCAACGCGCAGCGGATCGCAGAGAGGGTTTGCGGATGCGCGCCCGCCTTTGTTTCCCGACGGTTTAGCGAAAAGTGCGTTCTTGGGGTTTCCCAAATAACGCACCTTTTCAAGACAGCGGCGTTTTTATTCGGGGGTTTCCCCCGAATAAAAAAACGACAAGACAGCGCAACCTTGCAGCGAGACAAGACATTGCCCCTACCAGACTTGAGTTTTTAAAAATCGATTTAGAAATGTTTTTCAACGATCGCTACCAAATATTCCGTCCAGTATTTAGTCAGATCCATACTTTCAGCTTCCACCATCACCCGAATCAGCGGTTCGGTACCAGAGGCGCGAACTAACACCCGTCCGGTATCGCCCATCGCGTCTTGTGCCTGAGCGATGCCATCTTGAAGGGGTTGACATTTTTCCCAGTTTAAACGAGCTTCGCGATCGTCCACCCGCACATTGTGCAGGATTTGAGGATACGTCTGAAAACTACTATCGACCAACTCAGCCAGTGATTTCCCCGACTGCTGAACGATCGCCGCTAGATGCAGCGCAGTCAGAATTCCATCCCCACTCACACTATGTTGCGGCGAGAGAATGTGCCCAGACTGTTCGCCACCCAGCATCGCCCCGCTGCTAGTCATCTCTGCTTGGACGTGTTGGTCGCCTACGGCAGTACGCACAACTTTACCCCCTAAAGCTTGCCAAGCCCGCTCAAAGCCCAAATTTGCCATCACTGTAGTGATAATTTCATCATTTGGGAGCAGCCCCAAGTTGCGAAGGTATTGTCCCCAGAAATAGAGGATATAGTCGCCATCCACCTTCCGTCCGAGGTTGTCTACCGCCAAGACTCGATCGGCATCCCCATCGAAGGCAAACCCAAGATCCGCCTGATGGAGCGTGACGGCGGCTTGCAAGCTGCCCAGATGAGTAGAACCACACCGGACATTGATCCGATCGCCATCCGCCTCATCATGGAGACAAATCAACTCCGCACCCAATTGCGTAAAGATCTTTGGAGCCACATCCACCGCCGCACCTGAAGCTAGATCGAGGACAATTTTCATCCCTGCTAAACTGACATCTGGCGCGATCGATTCCTTGACTGCTTCCATGTACTGAGTAATTAATTCCGGCGTGAAGTAGAGATGACCCCATTTTTCTGGCTCCAAACACTGCCCAGATTGTCCTCTGATTCCCGCCTCGATCGCTGCTTGCAATTCCTTAGCTAACTTTGTACCATTTGCGCCAAAAAACTTAATTCCATTATCTTCCGGCGGATTGTGACTAGCCGAAATCATCACACCACCGATCGCATCGCTAGTCGCCGTCAGATGGGCAACCCCAGGCGTGGGGCACAATCCCAAGTTCCACACCTCAATCCCCGCCGAGGTAATCCCCGCAGCTAGGGCACTGGCTAACATATCACTAGAATTGCGCGAATCTTGACCGATAACGATCGGCCCGACATCACTAGCCGCCTCACGCAGTAACATTCCCGCCCAGTAGCCCACCTGGATCGCCAAATTCGCCGTCAGAATATCGCCCACCCTCCCACGAATGCCGTCGGTACCAAATAGGGGCGAACTAGGAAGATTGAGATATTCGATCGGGGTGGATGTAATCATATATACAGTGAGGGGATGTTTAGGAGTAGATTGGTAGATCGTATTACCAAAGGTGGCATTACTCAAGAGCGATCGATACGTGTTTTAAATTCTTGGTGCTTGTTTGAGTAATTGCGATCGATCCGTTTGGAAACCACCCCA
>JAJAZF010000284.1 GCA_026785875.1 Chamaesiphon sp.
CGCATGAAATTGTCAAGGGGATTGTCTGTGAAGCTCAACTGATAACGGTTGTGACTGAAGCACTGCGGCGATCGCCTACCATTCATCTAGAAACAGACATGCGGGCACTCTATAACCCAACTCGCATGAAGACGATCGCCAAAGCAACCATCAACCTAGTTGCCGCGATCGGCAGTACCTGCCCCAACTGCACCTATCCTGGCTTTGAGCCAGTCGAATACCAGCCCGGTCTGCCCTGCTCCCTCTGCCATCTCCCGACATCCTTCACCCGTGTCGCTGTCTACCACTGTCAGCACTGCGGGTTTCGCCAAGAAAAACTGTTTCCAGATGGCATCGAAGCGGTCGATCCGGCACAATGTCTATACTGTAATCCTTAATGTAGCTTCTTTCACAGCCGGATCTCAAGATTGAACGCACTCGCACCGCCCCAGGCGAAATCAAAAAGCAACTGATTCTCGATCGCGATCGGACGGAATAGGCGTTGAAACAGAATATCTATAAAAACCTGCAAGATTGCTTTGTAACTCTTGTTGTGAGACAGTTTTGAACATTGAGAATTTTGCAGTTTTAGAGCAAAAAGCCAACGGGATCATGCGGTTTTGAGAGCTATCTTGCAGGTTTTTGCTCATATTCTGTCCCAACGCCGAGTTACTGCTTTAGAACGTCAAAGTAGGTTGATTTGGGCGATCGATACTAGCTCAATCTTGGATACATATTATCCGATCTCGATCTCGATCTCAATCGATCGCACGTTCAATTTCTTGTAAATTGCTCATAAAGTTACTCTAAGTAATAGCTTTCAAGAATTTATCTCATCTAAATTATAGCAATAGATGACGAAATAGAATGACAAATATTCGTAGGGTGGGCAATGCCCACGGCTTTAACTACGCTGTTCAAACATCCTCTAAGTTCTATATTTCGATCGATAATATTTTTAGTTGCTCCTCGCTCCAATTAGTTGCTGTCGCTTCTCAAAACGGTTACTTCTGGATCTGGTAATGCCTTTTGTTCGTGAAAATAAGTCGCACATCGTCCAACTGTACCGACACCTGTTCCATTAAAGAGAACATTATCTTGTTGAATAATTAGAGGACGATCGTTTGCTGGATTTTCTTAATACTTCGATATCGATCGCTCGTTAATGGTTAATAATTTTAAGCCAGCGGCGCAAATCGCTTGAGTAATAAGGCGGGTAATATGACTGGAATCCCCGCACCGATACAGATGAGAGCTTGGAGCGGATCGAGTGGTTGAGTCTTAAAGATGGGGTTGATAACTGCTAATTGACTAAAGAAAATCTGAAAGATTGCCGCACAACCGACACCAATCGCCGGAATATACGCAATGGGTTGGGTGCGATCTTTTAACCAGGTAAATATGGATGGCACCAACTGACTGATACTCAATAGGTAAAAAATTTCCGCCGCAACTAGGGCGTGGACTGCCATTGTCCGAGCCAGATTGACATTGCCAGTGGTTTGCATTGCCCATTCAAAGATGCCAAACACGGCGATTAGATTGAAGGTGGAAATGATTAAGACGCGCCAGAGCAATTTGCCAGAGAGGAGGGATCGATTAGGTGGAAGGGGGGATCGCTGCATGGTGCCGCTCGAAGTTGGTTCAAATGCTAGGGTAGCCGTGAGCGCAACAGAACTCACCATATTTACCCAGAGAATCTGCACGGGCAAAATCGGTAGAGCGGTACCAGCGAGAATACCCACCAGAATCGTCATTGCTTCGCCACCGTTGACGGGCAGGATAAATTCGATCGTTCTTAGCAGGTTACTGTAAACTGTGCGCCCTTCTTCTACAGCCGAGGCGATCGAGGCAAAGTTATCATCAGTTAAGACCATATCTGCTGCTTCCTTGGCAACTTCGGTGCCTGTAATCCCCATCGCGATCCCAATATCTGCCTGTTTCAGCGCGGGGGCATCATTAACCCCATCGCCTGTCATGGCGACGATCTCCCCCTGTGACTGCAAAGCTTCGACCAGTTGCAGTTTTTGTTCGGGAGCAACCCGCGCAAATACTGTACTGGTGCCGATCGCATTGAGCAGATCTCGATCGGTCATGGTAGCTAATTGCGATCCAGTGAATACGGGTGCCGATTCATCCTGGCTCAAACCCATCTGACGGGCGATCGTTGCCGCAGTGAGGGCATGATCTCCGGTAATCATCACGATCCGAATTCCCGCCGCCTGACAAGCTTTGACAGCCGCGATCGCGTCAATTCTCGGTGGGTCGATCATCCCCTGTAGTCCGAGAAAAATTGAGTCTCGTTGGCGGAGCCTCCGCTCGGCGGAATCGAGATCTGCGTGGTCGATATTGCACTGTTGCGCGGAAACTTCCTGTTTGGCAAATGCCAGCACCCGTAAACCTTGGGCAGCCATCTCCTGTATCATCCGCTCGATTTGCGGTCGATTTAAGTCAATCTGCTGACTGTTTGCATCCAGTTGGTAACGGCATCGCTGCAAAATTGCTTCTGGCGAACCCTTGATGTAAATCGTATTGAAGTCGTCACTCGATCGGTGGTGCAAGGTCGCCATATATTGAAATTGCGACTCAAATGGAATCCCATCCAGCCTTGATTGTTGCTGCTCTAAATCTGGTAATGTTAACCCCGCCTTTTGTGCCGAGACAATTAATGCCCCTTCGGTGGGATCTCCTGCTACAGTTAGCTGTCCATCCTGCGATTGGATCTGAGAATCATTACACAATAAACCAGATTCTAAACACTCCTGTAGCGGAGGAGATTGACTTAGCTCAACAGGTCGATCGTCCTGCAAAATTGAGCCGACTGAATTATAGCCAACTCCAGTGACAGTGTAGGAAATACCCCCTGCGTAAATTGCCCTCACGGTCATCTGATTTTCGGTGAGGGTGCCCGTCTTATCCGAACAGATCGTGGTGGTACTGCCGAGGGTTTCGACGGCGGTAAGTCGGCGAATAATCGCATGGCGTTTGGCCATTCGCTCCGCGCCGATCGCCAGCGTTACCGTCACTACCGCTGGGAGTCCTTCGGGAATAGCACTTACCGATAGGGCAACTGCGGCATTCATTCCCTCTGTCCAAGATCCACCTTTGCCCATCACTACCGCTAGTGTCAGTGCTGCCAAGCCTAAAATAATGTACAACTGCGCCTGACTAAATTGCTCGATCTTGCGGGTGAGGGGAGTCTCCAGTCCACTGCTTTGCTCGATCAGTTGCGAAATCCGCCCAGTTTCTGTCCGATCGGCGATCGCCACCACGATCCCCCGTGCCTGCCCAAATGTCACCAGACTCCCTGCATATGCCATGTTAGTGCGATCGGCAAGCACGGCTGAAGCCGCCAGCACAGCGGTGGCTTTTTGGACTGGTAACGATTCCCCTGTCAATCCGGCTTCACTCACTTGCAGATCGCGCACGCTGACTAAGCGAAGATCGGCAGGTACTTTATCGCCAGATGCTAGCAAGACCAAATCCCCAGGCACCAATTCGCGAGATTTGAGCCGAATTTTTTGCCCATCCCTAATCGCCGTCGCTTCTGTAGTGACAGATTTAGTGAGGGCGGCGATCGCATTTTCTGCTTTCGATTCTTGGATAAACCCGATCGTGGCATTCACCACCGTGACGGCAAAAATCGCCCCGGCATCCACCCAGTCTTGGAGCAATAGTGTCACAGTCCCAGCGAGTAGTAATAGGTAAGTTAACGGCTGATTGAATTCCAGCAGGAACCGGACGATCTGACTTTGCCCTTTTTTGCCCTGAAGTTCGTTAAACCCATCACATTCATGACGGTGTGCCACTGCGGCTGAGGATAATCCTGTTGCTAAATCCGTCCTCAGATATTGCTCAACACCATTACTAGAGATTTCGTGCCATTGCAGTTCTGGAGTTTGATTGAGTGGGGGAGATGCCATATTTAGATCCTTGAGCATATACTCTTAGCCTAACTTAAACCATACATGTCGGTAAGCATTGACAGCAATTAAACAATATTTATCAATGCTTATAATTTATGACTTGCTTCAATAAATATTAATTTTTACAGTGATTTATGAAGAAGCAGTAGTGAGATTGCTAGGATAAAAGCGGAGCTAGATTGATTAATTTGCAATCAACCTAGCTCTGTTTTATTGAGAGGTTATGGTATGACGCTTCCTTTTCAAAAAATTCTGGTAGCAGTAGATCGATCGCCAATTAGCCCGCAGGTGTTTGCCCAAGCACTAGCTCAAGCCCAAGTTTTTCATGCGACTCTGATTTTGTTGTCGGCGATCGAATTAGACTATCACAACTTCTCCCTCAATCCACCAATGTATGCTGGCGGTGAGGCGATTACCCTCAGTCAAGCTGCCATGGAAATTCATCTAGCACAGCAACAACAAGAACGTGCAGATGGATTAGCCTTTTTACAAGATCTAGCTCGGCAAGCTGATGCTGTCGGTGTCGTCACAGAAATTAGCCAGCAATTGGGCAATCCGGGGCGATCGATCTGTGATGTTGCTAAAGCTCAATCGGTAGATCTCATTGTCCTCGGTCGGCGGGGTTATAGTGGCTTACATGAATTGTGGATGGGCAGTGTCAGTAACTATGTCTTACATCATGCACCTTGCTCGGTATTAGTCATTCAAACAGTCGCAGCGGATTAAACTTCGCTCGGTTGCCAGTCGATCGGCAGATATTAGAACTATATTCCTTGTCCGTTTATATGTATTGATAAAAAATTAGTTTGATGGTTAAAAAAATCACAATTGCCATTGGAGATTCTCCAGAATCAGCACAAGTTTTGGAGCAGGGATTGACAAAACCTGGGATGCAGATCTGATTATGATGGGACGCAATCAGAAATCGATGTTGACTGAGATATTTTTAGGTAGTACCAGCAATGATGTCTTACACCATGCTCATTGCTCGGTCTTGATTATTCAAACATCGCCAAGCCCAGCCTGAATTCCTGATATTAACACAAGCTTCGATCGCTGCTAGTCGTTTGGGACGCAAGCATATTTGGGCGATGCGGTTTTGAAGTATTCGGTTGTTGCGGGTTGTCATCGTTTAGGTAGGGTAGTCGGTAAGACGATCGCATTTAAGATCTGCTACTGTATCAGCCATAAACCGCCGCCATTCGTGACTTTTGAGCAAGCTTGGCGATCTGGGCGATCGACATTTTGAGCACATCTGTCCGAGAGACAACATTACCCTGTTTTTCTTACTTTACTACCCCTTAGTCTACATTTATCCCCTTTGATAGATGTAGATCTCTAGGAGCCGATCGTAAAATATTGACAAATAATATCGATCGAGCGGCAGGGTTTCAAACCCCGTCTTTAAAGAGGGAATGTTTTTAGGGCTATTTTTAAATCCCTGTTCTAAAAACAGCCTTCTGCTCATCACGCCCTCTACCTTCTGCCTTCGTTAAAGAATTTTTATGAATACACAAGTATCAATCCTGTTTGACAAAATGCAGGCAATGCTAAACGGGTTGATTACTTTGTTACCAAATTTAATATTATCCTTAATTACCTTTGCAATCTTTTTCTATGCTGCCCGAACGATAAAACATGTAGTTAGAAATCTAACTCGCCATCGCCGCGCAGCCCGCAGTTTAGGTATGGTATTGGGCAGACTAGCACAAGGGACAATAATTCTGATTGGCTTGTTTGTTGCTTTGACGATTGTCATTCCCTCCTTAAAAGCTAGCGATCTCGTTCAGCTACTGGGAATCAGTAGCGTGGCAATTGGTTTTGCATTTAGGGATATTTTACAAAACTTTTTAGCAGGCATTTTAATTTTATTAACCGAACCTTTTCAAATCGACGACCAGATTGTTTTTAAAAATTTTGAAGGAACCGTTGAGAATATTCAAACGCGCGCGACGACAATTCGTACCTATGACGGTCGGCGGATCGTCATTCCCAATTCCGAACTATTTACCAATTCAGTGACGGTGAATACCGCCTTCGAGCATCGCCGTCTTCAGTATGATGTTGGCATCGGCTATGGCGATGACATCGACACCACCAGAGAGCTAATTTTAGCAGCGGTGCAGGAGACAGCGGGAGTATTGACCTCACCTGCCCCCGATGCGCTCGTCGTCGAACTCGCAGGTAGTAGCGTGAATATCCGCGCCCGCTGGTGGGTCGAACCACCCCGTCAGGCAGATATATTGGACATGCAAGATCGGGTATTGACGAATATTAAGAACAAGCTATTTGCTAATGGGATCGATCTACCCTTCCCGACGCAGCAAATTCTCTTTCACGACCAAACTGAGGACACTGATGGCGATCGGACGAAACAACGTGAAGGTTGGCCCGCTGGCAATGGTAAAGTGCCGCAATCGCGCAGCATGAGCAACTCGCTCAAGCACATGGCAGAAAATAGATCTCAGCGGAATGGTGCCAAATCGGGTAGTACCGACGCAACAGAGGGATAATGAAAACCAAGTTCACCCGGCTACTCGACACGCTGCACTCTAGCTTCTGGTTCGTACCGACACTGATGGTGGCGATCGCAATTTTGCTATCATTTTTGACGATCCAGATCGACCAAAATGCCAAAACAGATATTATCGGTGATATTGGCTGGGCTTACGCCTTGGGACCGAGTGGTTCGCGGGCAATCCTGTCGGCGATCGCTGGTTCGATGATCAGTGTAGCGACTACGGCATTCTCGATTACGATCGTCGCCCTCCAACTAGCATCTTCGCAATTTGGCCCGCGCCTATTGCGGAACTTCATGCAAGATACTGGCAACCAAATCGTCTTAGGCACCTTTATCTCGACTTTTGTTTACAGTTTGATGGTGCTCCGCACGATTAATGGGGTGAACGAAAATGAATTCGTACCGCACCTAGCGGTAACAGTGGGACTTGGCTTGGCACTCGCTAGTGTTGGCGTGTTGATTTACTTCATCCACCATTCGGCTGCGTCGATCCAAGTCGATAATGTCATTGGCAAAGTGGGCGAAGAACTCGAAGCGACGATCGACAGGCTGTTTCCGACCCAAATCGGACGCGGTGCGTCCAAACACCGCCAAGAACCCCTAAGTGTAGACATTCCCGCCGATTTCGATCGCGAGTCCAGTCCGATTCCTGCCGCTAGTAGCTGCTACGTTCAAGCGATCGATACCGATGTATTGATGCAGCTTGCGAAGGACGAAGATCTGCTGATTGCGATCCAACATCATCCAGGCGACTTTGTAGTCAAAGGCAGTCCGCTGGTATTAGCTTATCCCGCAGCAGCCCGAAAAAAGTTAGTCAAACAGATTAATGATGCCTTTGTTTTGGGTGTGCAGCGCACCGTCCAGCAGGATGTCAAATTTCCGATCGACCAACTCGTGGAGATTGCCGCCCGCGCCCTCTCCCCAGGGATTAATGACCCGTTTACTGCTGTTACCTGTGTCGATCGACTCAGCGCGGCTCTGTGCCATCTCGCCCAAAAAGAAATTCCTTCTAGCTATCGCTATGATGACAAGGATAAATTGCGCGTAATTGCCCGCTCTGTGACCTTTGAAGCAGCCTTAGACAAGGCTTTCAATCAAATTCGACAATATGCACACAGCAGCGTTGCCGTCACGATCCGGTTGCTAGATGCGATTTCCATTATCGCCCCATTTACACATACTAAAGCCGACCTCACCGCCCTATTGCGCCATGCCAATACGATCGAGCGTGGTAGTCAAGACGGTATTGTTGAAGCCTTAGATCGGCAGGATGTTCGGGACAGTTATTTAGCCGCAGTTACAGCGATCGACAACCATAGGAGTAAGTATGTTAGCGATTAACTGGAAAGGATACCGCTTTGGGGCTTGGATCGGCCAAACGTTATTAGCAATTGCTACGATCTCTGCATTATTACAGGGAAATTGGTCTAATGCGATCGTCTTGGCACTGTTTTTAGTGGCGGCGATCGCCTTCATGGTCAAAGACGATCGCCTACCGACACTATTCGATCTGCTCTTTGCGCTCGCTGCGGTACTAAATGCCGGTGGCTGGGTCTGGAACTGGTTTGACACGATTGGCCCCTATGACGAGATCGTCCACGGATTTACGATCTTCGCCCTAACTTTGGCCCTGAGTTTTGTGGTTTATCGTCCGCTGATGCCAGTTTTTCGCCACCACACGCTGCTATATTTGGTAACGATCGCTAGTTTTGGAGTCGCGATCGGCGGTCTGTGGGAAATTTGCGAATGGTCGGCAGGTAAAATTCTCTCTACTCAGGTGATTATTAGCTTGGATGATACGGCGATCGACCTAATTATGGACACGATCGGCTCGGTATTAGCCGCACTGCTGAGTCTATGGGTACTGCCAATCTGGACAGATGCACATGACGAGGGTAAAGGTTCAGTTGACAGCTTGCACTGTTGGCGTTAGCCTTGCCCTTGGCAATGCGTAGTCGAAGTGTTGACAGCCGAAATTCTTCAGCTTCTTCTGGGGTGAGATCGTCAACGACAAATCCCGCAGCTAAATTTTTGAGATATTCGGGGCTATATCAATCTTTTAGAGCGTCGATTCGATGGATAATTATTTCTAAATATTTAGCACAGTTTCAACAAAATGATTAGTATTTAATGCGCGGATCGATCCACGCATTGATGAGATCGATCGCAATGCTGGCAATTACCACGATCGCGGCAAAGAAGACCATGATTCCTTGTACTGTGGGATAATCACGGTTGGAAATCGCTTCATACAATTGGCTTGCCAATCCTGGCCAAGAAAAAGTGACTTCAGTTAAAACAGCACCACCGAGCAGGGATGCGGTAGTTAAACCCAGTACGGTAATTACCGGAATCATCGCATTTTTGAGAGCGTGAGAGATCAGAATCCGTTGCTCGGGAATACCTCTAGCCCTTGCGGCTTCGACATATTCGGCTTTCATGCTTTGTTTGAGGTTTACCCGCACGATCCGTTCAAAAATTCCGCTCAGTAATACGCCGAGTGTCAGACAGGGTAAAGCTAGATGGTGGAGTGAGACAAAAAAGCTGGCTAGGTCGAAATGTAATAAACTATCGATCGTGTAGAGTCCGGTAATTTTTACAGGTGGGGTTAAGTTCGCTGGAAATCTACCGCCGAGGGGGAAAATATTTAATTGCACTGCAAATAATAGTTGCAATAGCATCCCTACCCAAAAAATCGGTAATGAATAACTAATTATCCCAAATAATCTCCCCCCAACTTCAGAGATAGTACCTGGGCGAGATGCGGAGATCGTGCCCACTGTAACCCCCACAACAAAGGCAATTAACATACTGCCGATCGCGAGTTCTAATGTCGCTGGAAAGTTCTCCCCAATCACATCCAAAACTTCTTTACCAGAACTAGTAATCGACTTCCCAAAGTCTCCTTGCAGAAGATTGAATAAGTAGCTAAAGTACTGCACGTAAACTGGTCGATCGAGTCCCAATTGTTTGCGTAATTCTGCTTTGACATCTTCTGAGGCTCGA
>JAJAZF010000285.1 GCA_026785875.1 Chamaesiphon sp.
GAAATTTATCCATCGTGAAATTAACTTCCTAAACCCGTCAGATGCTGCAAAATAATATCGATCTTGCCTTCAACTCTGGCAAGATCTGCCTTAATCGCAGAAATATCCGATCTCATTGCATCAGATTTATCTTGAAGTTCGTCTAGTTCATCATATACTTGCTGAAAAGCCTCATCGATACTTTTGGCTGGCATTTGAGTCGCTTCCAAGCGTTGGACTCGCCAATCCATCTCGCGAAATCTGCGTCGGAGATCTCGTTCTGGTTGGTTTGGTTCGGGTGAGTTGGTCATGGTAATAATATTTCTAACTATTCTCTATTTTCTCATCACTTTTGACTAAGCGTCTAAACTCATCCCTTCTAAATCCTAAGTTCTAAACATCACATCTGCAACCCGACTGACATCGACCATTTCCGCCACGTCATGAACGCGGAGGATATCTGCACCCTTGGCAATTGCCGCACAACAGGCGGCTGCTGTGCCCCATAACCGCCGATTGGGGTCGGGTTGGTCTAAAATCTTGCCGATGAAGCTTTTGCGCGATACACCGACTAATAGGGGCAGATCGAGGATCTGGAACCTGTCGAGCTGTCTGATTAATTCAATGCTCTGCTGATAGGTTTTGGCAAAACCAATACCTGGATCGATCGCAATCTGGGATCGATCGATTCCACATTTTACCGCGCGATCGATCTGCATCTCAAAGAAACCTAAAATCTCCGCCACTACATCATCATAATCGGTCATCTGCGTCATCGTCGTTGGCGTACCGCGCAGGTGCATCATGATATAGGGTGTGCCTAGCTGCGCGACTGTCGCAAACATCTGGGTGTCATATTGTCCACCTGAGACATCATTTATGATGTCTGCACCAGCTTCAATTGCCGCTCTAGCGACGGCTGATTTGGTAGTATCGATCGAGATCGGGATCTGCCCAGTATCTGGATGTTGACGGATGCCCTCAATTACTGGAATCACGCGCTCTAATTCTGTCGCTGCATCTACAGGTATTGCACCTGGCTTGGTAGACTCACCCCCAATATCGATGATATCTACACCTGAATTTACCATTTGGATGGCTCGATCGATCGCCGCATTCACCGTCGCAAATCGTCCCCCGTCGCTAAAACTATCGGGAGTAACATTCAATACGCCCATGATATACGTTCGGCTACCCCAGTCGAAACTTTTATCCCGAATCTTCAAATTTTTAGTCACTACTCGATGGTTTCTACAACATACTACTATTATCGATCGAATTCGTTCGCCTAGCGTCTCCTGCGGATAATCGCCTTTGACACACTCTGCGGATGAGCCAATTGTCCGCATCAAGTTCAAACGGAAGTCGGGATCATTACACTGGTAACTAATGCTCACTCGATCTTCAACACCACAGACATCATCGAGCAGCGCAAAGTCCTCAACGAATCGCGCCTCGATACTGCGATTACCATCACAGAGCGATCTAAACCTCCTTAACTAATACAATCATGAAAACTCTTGCCTACGCAGCCCAAAGTGCCACAACTCCACTCGCCCCCTTTAACTTTCAACGCCGTGAAGTTGGCAACCACGATGTTCAGATCGAAATTTTATATTGCGGTGTCTGTCACTCAGACTTACATACCGTCCGTGGCGAATGGCAAGGTACCGCCTATCCATGCGTACCCGGTCACGAAATCGTCGGACGTGTGGTCAAAGTTGGCTCGCAC
>JAJAZF010000286.1 GCA_026785875.1 Chamaesiphon sp.
AAGAGCTACAGAAGATGTCAAGGTATCTCAAAACAATCTCGCCAAAGTCAAAGCTGGAGCCAAGCAAGGGGAAATCGGTGCCCAAAGAGCCGAAATCGATCGACTCAAGAGTCAACTCAAAGGCAATCGGGATACTTATGTGGCTACTAAAGCTCGTCTAGAAGCCCAACTCAAATGGGAACCCGCCGCCCAAGCTGGCAAAATTGAAGCCCTCAATGCTCAACTAGCTGGAGAAAAGCCCACCCAATTAGCTACCATCCGCCGCCTCCAATCGCAACTGCGGAATACGGAAGTAGACTACAAACGCTTTCAACAACTGTATACCGAGCGAGCGATCGAAACCACTAGATTGGATGCCAAGCGGCTCGAAGTCGATACCATCCGCGAACAAATTGCCGAAGCGCAGTCCAAATACAACCAGACTGTCGCCACCCTCAACCAGCAGATTATCGAAAATAAAGCCACCCAAAATAAACTCACCAGTATCGCCCAACAACAAATCGCTGAAGCCAAAGCCAACTACGACACAACCCTAGCCACCACCACCCAACAAATCGCCGCAGCCCAAGCTACCCTCAGCAAAATCTCCGAAGTCCGCCCTGTCGATGTCGAAGGTGCCAAAGCCGAACTCAGCCGCGCCCAAGCCACCGCCCGTCAAGCTCAAGCCGAACTCAGTGAAGCCTATGTTCGCGCCCCCAGTGCGGGAGAAATCCTCAAAGTCCACTCTAAAGCTGGTGAATCTCCCAGCGACAAGGGCATCGTCGAAATGGGACAAACCAGTCAAATGGTAGCCGTCGCCGAAGTCTACGAAAGCGACGTTCGCAAGCTCAAAGTCGGACAATCTGCCACTATTACCAGTGAATCTGGGGCATTCAGTCAAAATCTGCGCGGTACAGTCAGCTATATCGGACTCCAAATCGGTAAGCAAGACGTGCTCAATACCGATCCCGCCGCCGATTCCGACTCCCGCGTCGTCGAAGTCAAAATCGCGATCGATCCCGCCGACAGCACCACTGTCAGAGGACTAACCAATTCCAAGATCGCCGTCAAAATCAACACTCAGTAGTTATACTCCCCGCGCCTCCCAATCGAGAAATAATCTTGATTCACCATCCACTGTCTTGATTCGCTGTCTTGTCGTTTTTTTATTCGGGGGGAACCCCCGAATAAAAACGCCGCTAAACCCTCTCTGCGATCCGCTGCGCGTTGGCAGAGCCTGCGCTTTGCGCTTACGGGGAACCCGAGGAGCGCGAATCGCCATCCACCATCCACCCTAGATCTTTAATTCGATCCAGGTACGGGAGTAAGTCAATAATCTAGGCACCCCTAATAAATGTTTAAAAAAATCCCCCTCGCCTGGTTACAACTCAGCCACGAAAAAATTCGACTACTAGTCGCGATCGCGGGCATTAGTTTCGCTGATATCCTGATGTTTATGCAGCTAGGATTTCGGGATGCTCTATTTGATAGTGCTGTCAAATTCCATACCAACGTCAACGGGGATATATTTCTAGTCAGTCCCCAATCGACGGCATTAATTGCCATGAAATCTTTTCCGAGACGGCGACTTTATCAAACCCTCGCTTTCAAAGGTGTCGATTCAGTTACACCGATTTATCTGGGCTTTGGGATTTGGAAAAATCCCGAGCAAAAAAATACCCGCCAGATTATGGTGATTGGCTTTAATCCCGCCGATAAAGAACTATTTCAACTCCCAGGCATCAGTGAAAACATTGACAAAATGCAATTACCAGATACCTATTTATTTGACGAAAAATCTCGCGAACAATTTGGAGATATTCCCAAAATATTTAACTCAGGACAACGCGTCCGAACAGAAGTAGATGGACGCAAAATAGATATTGGTGGATTGTTTACCCTCGGTGCATCATTTGGTGCCGATGGTAACTTGATGACTAGCGATACCAACTTCGCCCGGATGTTCAAACAACGCGATCGCGGATTGATTGATATTGGCGTAGTAAAATTACAGCCAGGGGCAAATGTTCCAGCAACTATTGCCGCGATGCAGGCATATTTTCCTAAAGATGTCAGAGTGTTTTCTAAAGAACAATTCATCGATTTCGAGAAGAGTTATTGGCAGAGTGGCACCTCGATCGGATTTATTTTTACCCTCGGTACAGTGATGGGCTTTATCGTCGGAATCGTAATTGTTTATCAGATTCTCTACACTGATGTCGCCGATCATTTATCTGAATATGCCACCCTCAAAGCGATGGGTTATACAGATTTTTATCTGTTAACTGTTGTCTTTCAAGAAGCATTAATTCTCTCGATCGTTGGTTTTTTCCCTGGGATGTTAGCCGCCGTTGGACTCTATACGATGACGCGAAATGCTACGAGTTTACCGCTGCTGATGACTGTCGCTCGTGCTACCACAGTCCTGATCTTAACTATGATTATGTGTACAATTTCTGGCGCGATCGCCGTGAGAAAACTCCGAGCAGCCGATCCCGCAGATATGTTTTAATTTTGATTGGGATTGTGGTTCTACAAATGA
>JAJAZF010000287.1 GCA_026785875.1 Chamaesiphon sp.
ATTACTCACCTTGATATTCATTTGGTGATCGATTAGCCACATCGCCACCTCAGCTACCCGCACCGCAAATTCATCGTATTCAATCCCTGCAAACTGGTCTACATCAACCTGAATAATCGAGCTAATATCAGTCACTAACTGACCACTTTTATTTAACTCCAGCAAAATCAGGATTTCTAGATCTCGTAACTCCCGATAAGTAATAATTAAGAAATTTCCACAGCCACAAGCAGGATCGAGAAAATGTAGAGTGGCAATCTTTGTATGCAGGGCTTGCAGCTTACCCCGACTACTCTTAGCTTTCTCAAACTCTAGATATAGATCGTCTAAAAATAGCGGTTTAATCAGCTTTTGGATATTCTTTTCAGATGTATAGTGCGCGCCAAGATTGCGGCGTTCTTTCGGATTCATTACCGCTTGGAACATCGAGCCAAAAATTGCTGGTGAAATCTTCCCCCAATCCAGCGCACAAGCCTCTAACAACATCTCGCGCATTTTGAGATCGAACGCCGCAGGCTGCAAGAATTCCTCAAATAGCTTGCCATTGATATAGGGAAACTGTGCTAAATTCTCATCTAGATTCTTCAGTCGCCTTTCTCTCGGTGTATTCAAGACATGAAAGATCGAAGCGAGGTGCATCGCCAAATCGCTGCCATCTGATTTTGTATGTAAATCTAGATATTCCCAAAAGATCCCCTTCTCAAAAATCCCTGTATCATCTGCAAATAAACAAAATAGCAATCGCACTAGATATACTTCTAGATCGTGTCCAGTATAACCAATCTCCTCCAATCGATCGTGCAATTTGCCCATCAATTCGGCAGCTTCGATATTGACAGGATCGGAATCTTTATAGGTGCGCTGCTCATATCCAGCAATAAACCCAAATAAATGAACATGCTGTACCAAGTCTTTGAGTTCAAACTCTGTCGTCGCATCAGTATCTAGATCGTAAAGCCTGAATTTTTGAAAATCCGAAACTAAAATATATTGCGGTAGTTCGTGCTCTTTCAATCCAGGGAAATAGTCTTTTGCCTGTTGCATGGCTTTATCAAGACTTTTCCCTCTAGATTTATGCTCTACTAAGATCGTTCCTTTCCACAGCAGATCGATGAAACCCTGTTTATTATCTGCTTTTTTGACCGATTGCTCGAACGTCGCCACCCGTCGCCGTGAAATTCCAAATACTCGAAACCAGCCATCCCAGAACGATTTAGCCTCAGCATCTTCAGAAGTTTCATGCTCCCATTCCTGCGAAAAGGCAATCGCCCGACTTTTGATCTCGTTCCAGCTTAATGGCATCTTTAAATTAATTGATAATTGATAATTGATAATTGATAAGCGAGACAAGTATTTTTGTAGGGTGGGCACTGCTGATGGGCGGGGAACCCACCCAATCCACCATCTAGGTTGTAGATAATTCAATCAACCTAATCTCGATCGCACATCACACCATTACTTAAATAATGCCCGCATTCCCTCTTGACGTTTGAGTGCTAACTTAGTAACTTGACGCTTCTCGGCTTGCCGAATGATCCGATTCAATAACTCGGTATATACCAAGGGCGGATTAGACTTTACCCAGAGGTAAAAAGATAGCGAACCAGGAAGAGTATTGATCTCATTGAAATAGAGCTTGTCGCAACTTGCATCGATGATAAAATCGATCCGCGATACACCCGAACAGCCTAATACTTTAAAAGCCTGTTTCGCGTAGTCTAGAGCAGCTTGTTTGAGTTCGGGATTGAGGTCTGGGGGGTCGATGATGCGGGATAAACTTGCCATCCCTTGCGATTCGTTACCGCCTGTCTTTTTGCCCCCGTCATCGCGCAGATACTTCTCTTCAAAGGTGAGTACACCACTGAGGGAGACGGGCATTTCGATGACGGATGCGGTAATTTCGTCATCGTCTAATACGGAGACATTGACTTCCAGAATATCCTTAACGCAGGGTTCGACGATCGCGTGACTATCATACCTAAAAGTATTCACCAAGCAAGCATTCAATGTCTGCTCATCTTTAGCTACCCCAATCCCGATACTCGAACCCAGATTGCAAGGTTTGACGAAGAGGGGAAGTTGCTCCAATCCAGGTGTCGCAAAGATCTGTTCTCGCACGGCTGCAAGGCTTTTTTGAGCGTCGCGGCGATCGATCAGTGCCGCAGGTAAAACGGGAATCCCCGCCGCCTTGAGCATCATTTTACACTGATATTTATTCATACCCAGCGCAGCCGGAAGCACACCACAGCCTGTATAAGTAGCATCCGCCATCTCTAGCATCCCCTGAATGCAGCCATCCTCGCCAAAGGTACCGTGGAAGGCGAGGAAGTAAATATCGATGGGGAGAATATCGGTGTGGTGAGTGAGGTAGGTAAGCCCTTTGCTCCCAGCGATGGGTAGGAGTGCGACTTCTTGAGCTTCTGTGACAGAGTTGGGGAGGCGACGATAAAAATTTTTGTCGAGCAGATTGTCGCCAACATACCAGCGTCCGGTTTGGGCGATGTAGACGGGGATAATCTCGTACTGGGTAACATCGATGACATTCATCAGTTGGAGAGCTGTAATCACGGAGATTTCGTGTTCGACGGATCTCCCACCGAATAGGACTGCGAGGTTTTTCTTCTTCATTTCATCTGCCGATCGTGCCGAACAACATTTTACGATCGTTTGACCGGATTCTTGGTAAATTACCCGATCGGGATCTAGTCGATGGCGGCGATCGCCTGGTACTTTTTGCAATGATGCCTGATGTGACCAATCTCTTTTCGTCTATACTTCACTTCAGACCATATTGCGACGAGTCCGTTTGGACTGTTAAGGCCAAAATATCATGAACGACCTTAAAATATTCGGCTTACCAGCAAGGCTTGGTCGATGGCTATTTTTACCACTGGGTATGACAGCGATGCTCTGTCTGGGGACGGTTTACTCCTGGAGCATTTTTCGCAAGCCACTGACAGAGGCTTTCAAACAGCAAGGGATCGCCATTAGCGCAACGGATACCTTACTCCCCTTTGCCACATTGCTGCTAGTATTTGCAATTTTGATGCCGATCGCGAGTAGATATATCGAACGTTATGGTGCAACTAAAGTCACCGCTGTGGGGGGATCGATCGTTGGTTTAGGCTATTTCCTGTCAAGTTTTGCGACCAGTGTTCCTCTACTAGTGATTACCTATGGTCTGATTGCTGGTGCTGGGGTGGGGATTGTCTACGGGGTGCCGATCGCTGTCACTGCTAAATGGTTTCCCGATCGGAAGGGGTTGGCGGTAGGGTTGACTGTAATTGGCTTTGGGCTATCACCCTTGATTACCGCACCGCTGGCTGGGTTTTTGATTGCTAGTTACGGCATCGACAGCACGTTTAGAATTTTTGGGGTGGCTTTTACAGTGATTTTACTGGCGATCGCGAGTCAGCTCAGATTTCCGCCCACAGACTGGCAACTCAGTCCCCAGGAGATTTCCAGTCCCGCTAGTTTCGAGCCAGATCGGTTACTGAGTTCGCCGAGCTTTTTTGCCTTGTGGAGCTGCTATGCGATCGGTAGCCTGGCTGGTTTGATGGCGGTGGGAATTGCCAATAATGTGGGGAAGGAAATCATCGGACTCGACACCAATATGGCTACTGCTTCAGTGTCAATTTTTGCGATCTTTAACGGGATTGGTCGCCCAATTTTCGGTTGGTTAACCGATCGAAT
>JAJAZF010000288.1 GCA_026785875.1 Chamaesiphon sp.
GCAGAGGGCATAGGAGATATAAAGTTGAGTAAACGAGATATAGATGTGTCGAAAAAACATTAGCACAATACTTAACTGAATTAATCAGTAGTTTTACTGACTACTTGGGGTAAACCCATGCTGTAGTTTAACACTCTACTATCGAGATTATAACCGATCTCACCATTCTGAAGCATCGCTCTGACAAAATATTCGAGATCCGATCCAATTCGGCGCAAATTGTATTCAGTCAGATCTGCACCACTAGAGGATTCAACTAGATCGTCAAATTTTCCATACACTTTTTGCAGTGCATCTTCACTCCACACAAGTTCATTGTCAGGATCGATATCCAGTGTGAGAGCTTGTTCGCTGGGAATTAGTTCATTATTCTCGATCTGAGCCGTATAAATATGAACATGACGGGTTGTAGATTTTAGTAGCATCACTGAAATAATAAATTAAGGACGGAATTAATAACTTTCGCCGAATCGTTCGCGTAGCGTCTCCCTTAGGAGAATCGCTTTTACACATTTTAATCTATCCGGATTACTACATTCTACATCTACTGAGAATTTAGCTGTCAGATCTGACCAGATTAAACGCTTCTTAAAGCCTCGATTGGATCTAATTTAGCTGCTTGTCTGGCGGGAACGACACCAAAGAATAACCCAATCCCCCCAGAGACACTTACGGCTAAGATAATCGCTGATGGAGAAATAGCTGCTGATTTGAGTGGGGAGAAATTCGCAATGAGGAGAATACTACCAATACCGATCAGAGTACCAATAATCCCCCCAACTGTAGAAAGAATGATTGCCTCGATCGTAAATTGAATCAGGATATCATTTTGAGTTGCGCCGATTGCCTTCCGCAGTCCAATCTCTTGAGTACGTTCGGTAACAGATACCAGCATAATATTCATCACGCCAATTCCCCCTACCAATAGCGAAATCCCTGAAATTGCACCTAATAGCAACGTCAACGCACTAGTAATAGTAGTAACAATAGTGAGCGCGTCTTTTTGATTCCGAACTGTGAAATCATCGTCACCAACTATTTTGTGTCTCTGGCGGAGTAAATTTGTGATTTGAAACTCGGCTGCATCCATACTCTCACTATTTTTGGCAGCTACCGAAATTAATGACAATCGGAGTCCAAAGGGCGAAGTTCTCCCAATCACCCGTTTACTCATCGTGGTAATCGGAATAAAGATGGCATCATCTTGATTACTACCAAAGGAAGAGCCTTTTGCTTCCATTAAGCCAACTACTTCAAAACTCAGATTATTAACCCGAATCTGCTTTCCTAATGGATTTTCGTTGCCAAATAATCGTTGAGCGATGTCTGTACCTAGCATGGCAATTTGCTTGTCAGTTTTGACATCTAGAGCATTGACAAATCGCCCTTTATCGACTGCAAAATTGCGAACGGTAGTAAAGTCAGCAGTCGTACCTTGAAGAATCGAAGTCGTCGTAATATTTTGGTAACTAATCACCGCTGAAGATTGCAGAATTGGCGCAACACCGGATACAGAAGGCACCTGACGAGCGATCGCCCGAGCATCACTCAATACCAATGTTGGTGGTGTCCCACCATTCCGAATATTTTGGGCTTTAGGGCTACCAGGCAAGATAAATAACGTATTTGGGCCGAGATTCTTAAATTGATCTGTTGCCAATATTTGAGTACCTTCGCCGACACCGATCATCGTGATGACTGAAGCATTTCCGATCACAATTCCTAGCATAGTTAAACCACTTCGTAACTTATTAGATACGAGAGTTTTTGCTGCCATATTTAAGCTTTCAAGTAGATTCATTAGAAGTTGGGAGTTGGTTTTAGTTTTACCTTTACCAAGTAACAAGGATTTAGAGCTGACAGTCTGCATGTGCGATAGTTGTCAATCTGGAGTTTGAATCCCTGGAGCGACAACGAACTTATTACCTATTACTTATTACT
The DNA here is from genome assembly GCA_026785875.1 of Chamaesiphon sp. Classification (GTDB taxonomy): domain Bacteria; phylum Cyanobacteriota; class Cyanobacteriia; order Cyanobacteriales; family Chamaesiphonaceae; genus Chamaesiphon. The sequence goes on from JAJAZF010000288.1 coordinate 1,942, forward strand.
TAATTAACAAAGATCGATTGCTTATGGCTTACTACTATCGCCCATCATTTTATCTTTGAATCCTGGGGGAATATCAATAAAGACTCGATCGCCAGATTTGAGACCTTCAATTACTTGGATTCTATCCTTAACTGTGCTACCAACTTTAAGTACTTTAAATTTAGGTTCGTTATTTTCACCAGTTATATAAACACCAGTTTGACCGCGTTTGGAACTGATGGCGACTGTAGGAATAGTTAAAGCATTATTTGTACGTTGTCCACTAAATACGGTGTTGACATTCATACCCGATCGCAACACATCTTTACCAGTATCGAGAGTAACGCGGACTTCAAATGAGGTGACATTCTGCTCGATTACTGCTTCTGGTGCAACCAATCGAACTGTACCTTGAAAAGGCTTGTCGCTAAAAGCATCTGCGGTGATTTCGACCTTTTGACCGATCTTAATCTTACCAATATCTACTTCTGGTACCTTCGCCTTGACTTCCATATCCTTGGCTAGAGCGACGATCGAAGTTGAAGTCGCTGAAGAGCTACTCGAAGCCGAAGTAGTCGGTGTCACAAATGCCCCAATACTTGCATAGCGTTGGGTAATTAACCCAGCAAAAGGTGCCACAACTGTTGAGTCTTGAAGTTGAGATCTCGCTGACTGGAGCTGGGCATTTGCTACCGCTAATGCAGCCGTTAATTGAGCGATATCTTCAGGGCGAGAGCCATTTTTCGCTTGCTGATAGGCTGCTTGAGCTTGTTCGACTTGAGCGACAAAACTGGCAACATCTTCAGAGCGGCTCCCAAGTTGTGACTGGCGGAGTGCTTGTTGAGCTTCAGTGACGGCGGCTTGGCGTTGGCTGACTTCGGCGCGGCTGCTATTACGAACCTGTTGGAGTTTTTGTTGAGTGTCGAGGAGATTGGCTCTAGCGGTTTGATAATCTGCTGTAGCTTGATCTAGTTTATCTTGGGCGATCGCCCCCGAGCGTTGAAGCGATCGAAATCGCTCGACTTGAGCTTGAGTGAGATTGAGTTTGGCTGTAGCAGCGGAAATTTGGGCTGTAGCCTGTTCGATTTGCTGCGGCGCGATCGATTGAGTTAGATTGAGATTGGCTTGTGCTTGAGCCAACTTTGCCTGAATCTGGGCGGTTTCTTCGGGGCGATTACCATTTTTCGCCTTATTGAGATTGGCTTGGGCTTGAGCTAGTTTTGCTTGGGCTTGAGTTATTTCTTCCGCTCTGGTACCATTTTTTGCCTTATTCAAATTAGCCTGTGCTTGCTGCACATTGGCTTGAGCTTGGGCAAATCCAGCTTGGATTTCCGCATTTTCCATTTGGGCGATTCTTTGCCCTTGAACCACGCGATCTCCCTGCTCCACGTAGAGTCTGGCAACCCTTCCGGCTGTTTTCGGACTCAGGTTCGCAGTTTGGAAGGGGATGACATTACCACTAGCCGTAATTCGATCGGTCAAATCTTGCGACTTAGCTACCGTAGTATAGCGTTCTAGATCTATTTTAGGGGCTGGCTTAAATTGAGTTACCGCAACAGTTCCGAGTGCTGCAATCCCGATCGTTGCCGCCGCAATACCTGCGATGACTGGGAGAGGATGCTTGATATCTTTGATAAAAGGTAGTTGCATAGGAGATTGATGTTCATTAAATCTTTGATTCAAACTCTCAAATGGTTTCTCAATCGATCGACCTGTTCCACGGGCAAAGCAACGATCGACTTTTGATAGGATCTGTTACGTTTATTTACAATAATTTTAACTCTTTGTGGGTGGGGATCGCCAGTGCTAAAGGTCATATTATTCTCGCTTTAGCCTCTCGATTTGAGCATCAGTAGTGAAAACCGCCACCAGTTTGTAGTGCGACTGGATCTCAATGGCAATATTCTTGTTGCCAGTCGCTGGTGGGAACGGGAAGCTGTGGACTCACTCCAGAATTACGCTACTCGCTGTAAAATCTGTATTATCAAAAAATTGGGTCAAAATCTCCCCCTTTTAGGGGGACTTTCTAGGCGCAGACGTTAGTCTGCGCTAAGGATATCACATTTTTTTGTTCCACGAGACAAGAATCTATGGTATTCTAATTCCATAGGATTCAACTCAATCAACTTCCGCAACATGCTCGTATTTGAGTTTCGCACCTACGGAAAACCAGTTCAATTCAGCGCAGTAGATGACGCGATTCGCACCGTCCAATTCGTTCGAAACAAAGCGATCCGACTCTGGATGGATGGGAAAGCCAAGACAGGTTACGACTTGAACAAGTACTGCGCTGTCTTAGCCGCAGAATTTCCGTTGGCAAAAGAACTCAACTCAATGGCGCGTCAAGCCGCCGCCGAACGAGCATGGATCTCAATCCAACGCTTCTACGACAACTGCAAGAAGCAGGTGGCGGGGAAGAAAGGATTTCCGCAGTTCCAGCACGACAACCGTTCGGTTGAGTACAAAAATTGTGGCTGGAAGTTGGCTGAAGATCGTAAATCGATTACTTTCACCGACAAAAAGGGAATCGGTCGGCTCAAACTCAAAGGCACAAGAGATCTCCACTTCTATCAAATCGACCAAATCAAACGGGTCAGGTTGGTTAAGAAGGCGGATGGTTACTATGTGCAATTTTGCGTTGCTGCCGACCGGAAAGAAGACCTGTCACCTACTGGTAACACGATTGGACTAGACGTAGGACTCAAATCTTTCTACACCGATTCAAATGGCGTAGAGATCGAAAACCCACGCTTCTATCGAGTCGGTCAAGGTAAGATGAAGCGTAACCAACGTCTAGTTTCCCGCAAGGTGAAAGGGTCGAAGAATCGCATCAAATGTCGAACTAAACTAGCAAGAATCCACCTCAAAATAAGTAGGCAGCGAAAAGATCACGCCATTAAATTGGCGCGATCCGTAATTCGGTCTAACGACACGATCGCCTACGAAGATTTGCGCGTGAGGAATATGGTGAGAAATCACTGTTTAGCCAAGTCGATATCTGATGCAGGTTGGTTTCAATTTAGAACATGGTTGGAATATTTCGGGAAGGTGTTTGGTCGGGTGACAATTGCAGTCAATCCGGCTTACACCAGCCAAGAATGCTCGAACTGTGGTGCAGTCGTCAAGAAATCCCTCTCCACTCGTACCCACGCTTGTCAGTGTGGATGTGAAATGGACAGGGATTGGAACGCGGCGCGGAATATTTTGAGCCGTGGACTATGTACCGTGGGGCACACGGGAACTTGGGGGCTGCTGGGCGGGGGACCCGCCTAGCAGACCCTCTTAACGCTTGGGGAGATTGCGTCTCTACTCCAGTTGGTGAAAACCTGTTGGGGCAAACGCTGTCAGGGAACCAAGAATCCTCCTCGCTTTAGCGGGAGGAGTGTCAAGATGGACTTTGAACACAAACCGATCTTCAAGCCAAGTTGCGATCGCTCAATCCTGTTCCATCTACTTGTCTCCGATTACCTACCTAGACCTAATTTATCGTGCATAAACGGATCTACCTATTACTGCTAACTGCCTGCCTGGGTATTGTCAGCTTACCTACGCCCACTTATAGCCAAGCTCTACTTCCTTATACTCCCAAACAAGACCCGCAATCTCTAGAAGATACTAGTAGAAGCTTGTTGAGACAAGCAGCAGGGCTAGTTCAATTTCAACAGTACGAACAGGCGATTCCCCGCGTTGCATTGGCAACTCAATTATCACCAAAAAGCAATGAAGCTTGGTACTTTTTGGGCACCTTATATGTGCAAACTCAAAAATATCAGAAAGGAATTGATGCGCTACAACAGGCAAAGCTAATTAAACCCCAAGACCCAGATATATTATTTGTGTTGGGTTCGGCATATTTCCAAAAAGGCGACCATCAAAAAGCGATCGATACGATCCAATCGGGGCTGAAAATCAAGCCAGATAACAATAGCGCACTCTTCGACCTGGGTAATGCCTATTATAAATTAAATAAATATCCAGATGCGATCGCTCAGTATCAAAAGGCTGTCACCAAAGATCCAAAATTCTGGCCAGCAATCAATAATATTGGATTAGTTAATTATGAAAATGGCGATGTGAATGGTGCAATTCAAAACTGGCAACGGGCAATCGCGATCGATCCCAAAGCAGCAGAACCTATGTTAGCTGTAGCAGTCGCCCTATTTACTCAAGGCAAGCAAGCCGAGGCATATACCACCGCCGAAAAAGCGATCGTCCTCGATAGTCGTTATGCGAATATTCAATACCTCAAAGATAATTTGTGGGGCGATAAACTCCTCAACGACACTCGCAAGTTGATTCAGACTCCACGGGTGAGAGATTTTATTACTAAAGCACCGAGTAGAGGGTAGAGGGTGGATGGTAACAGTTGACAGTTGACAGTTGACAGCTTGCACTGAGCGTAGTCGAAGTGTTGACAGCGATTCGCTGCGCGTTGGCAGAGCTTACGGGGAACCCTACGTGCGGCGAATCGCCATCCACCATCCACCATTTCCTTAGTAATCATGTATTATTATTTCGCAGTCTAGCCCGATCGCGAACAGTTTATGGCAGACTGAGGATTAACTAAAGCGATCGAGATAGACATTTGAACTCATGGTAAAACAGCTAGATCTGCTGGGTACAGACAAAATTATTCCCATTGCCCTGCACTCAGAGATGCAGCGATCGTACCTAGAATACGCCATGAGTGTGATCGTGGGGCGGGCGTTGCCAGATGTCCGCGATGGACTCAAACCCGTGCATCGGCGGATTATCTACGCCATGCACGAATTGGGATTGACACCAGATCGCCCTTTTCGGAAATGCGCTCGTGTCGTCGGAGATGTCTTGGGTAAATATCATCCCCACGGCGACCAATCCGTCTATGATGCCCTAGTTAGACTCGCTCAGGACTTTTCAACCCGTTATCCACTATTATCTGGACACGGCAATTTTGGCTCGGTAGACAACGATCCTCCGGCGGCGATGCGGTATACCGAGACACGGCTAGCACCGATTAGTCATGAGGCATTACTGGGCGAAATTAGTACCGCAACGGTAGACTTCATTGGTAACTTTGATAATTCTCAACAAGAGCCGACAGTTTTACCCGCTCAATTACCAATTCTGCTGATCAATGGCTGTGGCGGGATTGCGGTAGGGATGGCGACAAATATCCCCCCACATCATCTGGGCGAAGTCCTCGATGGGGTAATTGCCCTGATTGATAAACCAGATCTCCCCGATGCCAAATTATGGGAATTGATTCCTGGCCCTGATTTTCCCACGGGTGGGGAGATTATGGGGATTGAAGGCATCCATGATGCTTATCGCACTGGGAAAGGGATTATTACAGTGCGGGGGATTTCTCACGTCGAAGTTGCTAGTATTCAAGCCAAAGTCACCAAATCGAAAAAACGCCGCGATTCACTCATCGTCACAGAATTACCCTTTCAGGTAAATAAAGCCGCCTGGATCGAGAAAATCGCCGAACTCGTCAATGCTGGTAAAATTGAGGGTATTGCTGACTTACGCGATGAAAGCGATCGAGAAGGAATGCGCGTCGTGATTGAGATCAAGCGCGATAGCGAACCCACCAATGTCCTCGAACAGCTTTATCGTCAAACTGCACTCCAGACAAATTTTGGCGCAATCATGCTGGCAATTGTCGAGGGACAACCCAGACAACTGAGCCTCAGACAACTGCTCGAAGAATTCCTCAAATTTCGCGAAGTCACTCTCACCCGTCAGTATGGAAACGAACTAGAGCAAGCCCAAAAGCGGGTACATACGCTCTCAGGATTACTGACAGCACTAGATAATCTCGATGCGGTGATTACGATCCTCCGCAATGCACCAGATGGAACTACCGCCAAAGCCATCTTTCAGACAGAATTAGCATTGAGCGACACCCAGGCTGACGCAATTTTAGCGATGCCATTACGTCGCTTAACTGGATTAGAAAAGAAGAACTTGCAGACCGAATTTCAAGAACTAACTGTCAAAATTACTAGATTAAACAACCTCTTGGAAGATCGGGGCGAACTCCTAAAATCGCTCAAAAAAGACTTGCGATCGCTCAAACGAAAATTCACAGACGATCGCCGTACCAAAATTACCAAACTCACACCACCAAAGCTAGATCCAAAGCTCGATCGAGCATCCAAAGATAAGACTAAAACTCCTACCACATCATCAGTCAAAGAGAGTCGCACCCGCACACTTCCCCCCGCTCAACTCCAAATTGTCGAAGCCGAACCCACTCAACCCACCACAGTAGAAATCACCCATCAAGGCTATATTAGAAGACTGAGTAAAACAGGTACCAAACTCAATCCCAATAGTCAAGATTTCATCATCAAAACCTATCTAACTAACACCGCAGCAGAAATAACCATCGTCACCACCGACGGCAAAGCCTACCCCTTAAAAATTCGGGACATCCCGCCTACTCTGGGAAATACCGCCGGAACGATCCTCACCAGCCTAATTCCCGCACTTCAAGATAGTCCCGACGAACAGATAATTTATACTCTTCCCACCCCCAGCGAAGCCCCAGACGATCTCCAACAACTCCTGCTCCTCACCAACCAAGGCAAAATCAAACGCATCCTCAGCCAGGAACTCAGCGGACTTACCAATCGAGGTACTACCCTCATTAAACTTCGCGAAGACGACAAACTCCACACCATCACCCCCCTAAATAACCAAAGAGAAATCATCATCGCCACCTCCGGCGCACGGATTCTCCGCCTCGCCCTAGCCTCCGAACAAATCCCCCTGATGGGGCGAGTCTCCCAAGGTATCCAAGCCCTCAAAGTCGGTACCAGAGAACAGATCGTCGGCTGCATCCCCGCCAACAGCGATAACGATCTGATCCTAATCACCCGTCACGGCTACGCCAAACGAATCCCCATCTCCACGATCCGCATCGTCCAAACCGGAAACATGGGCACCCACGCCATGCAGTTCGCCATCAAAACCGACAACCTGCTCCACATTACCCTCCCACCTGAGAGCCTAGAGCTAGTCACCACCACCCACCGCCATCAAATCGTCTCGATCGATCGCATCCAAACCCACGGCAAAGACGGCATCGGCGACAAAATCATCAACCTCAATCCAGATGAACAAATAACCCTCGTCAACCACCAATAACCCCCTCCGCGAACCTCCGTGAAACCTCCGTGTACCTCCGTGTTTACCTAAACACCCCAACCAAGCACAAATCCTCCTATGAACTCCTCCCCCTCCCCCTTCACCCCAGCCGAAATCGCCGCCCAAGGCATCAAACCTAACGAATACCTCGAAATCGTCAAACGGCTCGATCGACACCCTAACAAAGCCGAACTAGGCATGTTTGGGGTGATGTGGTCGGAACACTGCTGCTACAAAAACTCCCGCCCCCTGCTCAAACAATTTCCGACCACAGGCGATCGCGTCCTCGTCGGGCCAGGTGAAAACGCTGGAGTCATCGATCTGGGCGACGGACTCCAACTCGCCTTCAAAATCGAATCCCACAACCACCCCTCCGCCGTCGAACCCTTCCAAGGCGCAGCCACAGGCGTAGGCGGCATCCTCCGCGACATCTTCACGATGGGTGCGCGACCGATCGCGATTCTCAACTCGCTCAGATTTGGCGATCTCAAAGATGCCAAAACCCGCCGCCTCTTCACTGGAGTCGTCGCCGGAATCTCCCACTACGGCAACTGTCTACTCGGCTCCGAAACCTTCATCTGGCGCGACTCCCACGGTATTCACTTCGACACGATCGGCAATTTCGTCACCACCCATCTCCCGCCCAGTACAGATACCGCCGAACTCGCCCCTGGAATTGAAACTCTCTCCGTCGATCCCAAAACCGACAAGAGCAATTGGCAAGCCGTCACCCGCATTTTCAAACGTCAAACCAACACGCTGATTAATATCCGTACCTCTTTCGGGCGCACCCTTTCAGTCACCCCCGATCACCCGATGTTACGGGTAGAAGCCGAAAATAAAGTTCGCATCCGCTACGCCCAAACCCTGCGCGTCGGCGACGATCTCCCTATTCTCCAGCAGCTCCCCGAAATTCCATCGTCGCCCCAACCACTTGACCTAATTGCCACCATCAGACCTCAGCTCCAGTCAGAACAAGAACTCTGCGTCAAACTCCCCTCCACTTGGCAACCCACAGATCTGATCCGTACCACCCTCGAACTATTTGAACCCTCAATCCAGAAACGCAACCACTACATCAACACCAAAACATTTCCACTCGATCGATTCCTCAGTCTCGAACAATTACTAGGGCTAGAACAAGTCCTCAACTTCTGCCGTGAAGACCTCAAGATCGGGCAACACGGCAAAGATGACTGGCTGCCCGCAGTCATCCAACCTAACGCTGCTTTTGCACGTCTACTGGGCTATTACATCGCCACTGGCAATGTCTCCCCTGCTGGCAATATTTATCGAGTTTCCTTCAACTTCAGCCATCAAGAAGCCGCCGCTGCTAAAGATGCGATCGAGATTCTCCGCGATCTAGGCATCGATGCCAGCCCCAAGCAACTCACCTCTGGCATGGCAGTTTGTGCCTCATCCTGGCTATTGGGCTATTTATTTACTCAAGCCTGGGGCTGCGGGAATGAGGCTACTCACAAGCGGATTCCCGATTTTGTCTGGGAATGGAACTCTGAACTTCAGCAGGAATTACTCAAAAGTCTCGTTCGCAACAATCCCACCATCCCCAATCCTGGTAATGCGATTCAGGAGAAAATTTTCTTCTCTACTTCCAGCCGTCAACTATTCGACCAAGTGCTGCTAATGGTGCAAAATCAGGGGATTATTCCTCAAATTCACCACCGTCCTGGTTCAGTTGGCAACATTAAAGGGCGAGAATTTCAATACGCTCCACTGTGGCAAATTGAGGTACATCGCGATTGGCTCAAAATATCTCCAAAAGTTAGCGAAAATCTCCGCGAAGTTGGTGCTGTAGCTACTCGCTGCACATCAACCGCGACCACTGGCACTGTGAAAATTCAGAGTATTGCCACTCACACTGTCGATTGTGATGTTTATGATGTCGAAGTCGATCGTACACACCTATTTGTCACTAGTTCGGGGATTATTACTCACAACTGCGTTGGCGTACCGACTATTGGCGGTGAAGTTTATTTTGACCCCGCTTACTCTGGCAATCCCTTGGTAAATGCGATGGCAATGGGGCTGATGGAGACAGATACGATCGTCAAGTCAGGTGCAGCCGGAATCGGTAATCCCGTCCTATATGTCGGTTCCACCACCGGACGCGATGGGATGGGTGGTGCGAGTTTTGCCAGTGCCGAATTGACCGCCGAATCGATCGATAATCGCCCCGCAGTCCAAGTTGGCGACCCTTTCCTCGAAAAATCCCTGATCGAAGCCTGTCTCGAAGCTTTCAAAACTGGCGCAGTCGTCGCCGCTCAAGATATGGGAGCCGCCGGGATTACCTGTTCCTGCGCGGAGATGGCGGCTAAAGGTGGCGTGGGAATTGAATTTGACCTCGACCTCGTACCCGCCCGCGAACCAGGGATGGTGCCTTACGAGTACCTATTATCTGAGTCCCAAGAGCGGATGCTATTTGTCGCCCACAAGGGGCGCGAACAGGAACTAATCGATATCTTCGATCGCTGGGGACTCCACGCGGTCGTCGCTGGTACCGTCATCGAGGAACCAATTGTCAGAATTCTCTTCCACGGATCGATCGCCGCTGAAGTCCCAGCCACCGCTCTAGCAGATAACACGCCGATCTACGAGCGGGAATTGATGCAGGAGCCGCCTGAGTATGCTCAAACAGCCTGGGCATGGACACCAGACCGATTACCCCCAGCCACACCCCAAGGCATCGAAATTCAGGGCAAATCCCACAGTTGGAATGATGTCCTGTTGACCTTATTAGACACACCCTCGATCGCTTCCAAACGCTGGGTCTACCGTCAATACGACCACCAAGTCCAAAATAATACTGTCATCCTCCCAGGTGGCGCAGATGCCGCTCTCATCCGGATTCGTCCCCTCGAACCCATCCAAGGTCGCCAATCTGCGATCGCTAATCCCAAATTAGGTGTAGCCGCAACTGTAGACTGCAACCCCCGCTACGTCTATCTCAATCCTTACGAAGGCGCGAAAATGGTCGTCGCCGAAGCCGCCCGCAACCTCAGTTGTGTTGGTGCCGAACCCGTTGCAGTAACAGACAATCTCAACTTTGGCAGCCCCGAAAAACCGATCGGGTATTGGCAACTAGCCAATGCTTGCAAGGGTCTAGCCGAAGCTTGCAGCGCATTCAATACCCCCGTCACAGGTGGAAATGTCTCCCTCTACAACGAAACCTTCGATCCTGAAGGCAATCCCGTCCCGATTTACCCCACTCCAGTTGTAGGGATGGTGGGAATTGTGGATGATATTACCAAAATCTGTGGTCAAGGCTGGCAGAGTACAGGCGATCGAATCTACCTCCTGGGTGTACCCACAACCCCAGGGTACCCACACTTCGACTCCGCTCAGTGCGAGCAAGGGGCACCCCTACAGGTTACTCTCGGGGCATCGGAATATCTGGCGACGCTTCACCAGACAGTTGCGGGACAGCCCCCAACGGTGAATTTCGATCTCGAACTCCAGGTTCAAGCCGCCTGTCGTCATGGGATTCACCAAGGCTGGATTAAATCCGCTCATGACTCCGCCGAAGGTGGTTTAGCCGTTGCTCTAGCTGAATGTTGTATCTCTGGAAATAAGGGTGCAGCGATCGATATTGGATCTGTCGATAGTCGTTGGGATACAGTGTTATTTGGTGAAGGTGGCGCGAGAATTATCGTCTCGATCGAGCCTACTCATCAAGCCGAATTCGAGGCTTATTTAGAGCAGCAAGTCACTGATGCTTGGCAATATTTAGGTGCTGTTGGTACTGCTGACGACCATTTTCAAGTAACTGCTGATACCGGATTAATCGATCTTGATATCGCCGCAATTACGGATAGTTGGGCAAACGCGATCGAGCGTCGTTTAGATGTTTAGTTAAACTGTATACCCGACTTCTTCATGAGTCGGGTATGTTCGGTAACTGCACTCGGTCGAGATTTTAGACTAAAATGGATACTAGAGTTTACTCAGATTCATACTATGAAATCGATCGCCTGTGCTGGCACTATCAGTGCGAAGGGAGAATTATTACTCGATGAGCCATTGCCTAAAAATCAACCTAGTCGAGTGCAGATCGTTATTTTATTTCCAGAATCACCGGAATCAGCAGCTCTCACGCCAGCGCAATGGAACAAAACAGTAGCCAATAATCCGAGCTTTGCTTTTCTCAACGATCCAGAAGAAGATATTTATAC
>JAJAZF010000289.1 GCA_026785875.1 Chamaesiphon sp.
AATCAACACGCGATCGCCGTTCCAGGCGTTGCTGAGATGACTTTCACGGATATAAATATCATCTGCACTCTCGTCATCCTGAATCGCAAAGCAGAAACCCTTACTCGAACAGCGTAACTTTGCTTCGACAATATCCTCCGTCTGTTCGCGGCGATATTTCCCTTTCTCCTTTACCAGAATCCCAATTTTTTCGAGTAATTCTAGAGCCAGATCTAACTGCTCGACACTCGATGGGGTTTCGCAACCTAACTTCTTTTCTAGTAACTTTGGGGCAACTAACTTCTCAGAACTCACATGCGATAGCAGCGTGGCGATCGAAAATTCCATATAGTTTAATTTACCTCCACCCAAGGACATATTCATTGATTAATTTTGTAGTGCTGCTGACTTACACCATCCTTTCAAAAGATACTCTTTTTCACAATTTTAGCAACAGTAAAATATCCGAACGTGTTGGCTAGTTATGCTTGACAGATAGCAGCGATCGCTTGTGCAGATTTTGTGGCGATCTACTACATATTGCCAGACAGGTTGCCGATCGAGCGACCCGACTTGGATCGAATAACAGCTTTCGACTAACAGATAAGTACTAAATAATAATTTGCGAAGTTAGTAACAGCATCGTTGGCAGTCACAACAATACTTGATGCTTATTCTTATCATATTACCCCTGAATGTCACTTCTAATACCCTTTTTGCAAAAATGGTTCGCTTTAATGAATGGATCTGAGTACTGCTACGACATCAGGATCGGTTCCGGCGAATTCCCCAGGGTAGCCAAACTCCACCAGAACCAATCTCGAAGCTTGCGCGCCGTCTTCGGCGGTCGCCACACAAAGAGGATTGAGCGGACTACCCGACTCTTCCCCGCAGCGGGCGATTTCAACTAAATTCTTGACATATTATGGTATTTATTACCATAATGTAATAAAGTTATTTTGAAGAAATAATGAATCCAACAATCGCGATCGCCGCAACCGAGCAAACACGGCAGCAATCGATACTATCTATATCAGATGGAGACTATAGCTTATTAACCGACTTGTATCAACTCACGATGTCAGCTTGTTATGTGGGCGAATCACTCGAGCGATCGGCTGCTAGTTTCGAGCTATTTGTGAGAAAACTACCAAAAGGTTTTGGATATCTGATCGCAATGGGGCTAGCTCAAGCCTTAGAATATCTCGAACGATTTCAGTTTAGTTCCGCTCAAATTGATGCACTTCAGGCTACAGGTATTTTTAAAAACGCTCCCGACAGGTTTTGGGATCTATTAGCCACCGCTCGATTTACAGGTGATGTGTGGGCGGTACCAGAAGGAACCGCGATCTTTGCCAATGAGCCAATCTTGCGGATTGAAGCACCTCTATGGCAAGCCCAGATCGTCGAAACTTACCTGCTCAATACCATCAACTATCAAACCTTGCTCGCCACTAGAGCCGCCAGATTGCGCGATGTGGCAGGGCCTGAAGCCACCTTGCTCGAATTTGGTACCCGTCGCGCTTTTAGCCCTCAAGCTTCGATCTGGGCAGCTCGTGCGGCGATTGCTGGGGGCTTAGATACCACTTCCAACGTTTTAGCCGCCTTAAAATTAGGTTATCAACCCAGTGGTACGATGGCACATGCCTTAGTGATGGCGATAGATGCCAAGGAAGGTAGTGAGCAAGCCGCATTCAAAGCTTTTCACCGTTATTTTCCAGGCGCACCGTTGCTGATTGATACTTACGATCCCATCGCCGCAGCCACAGAATTAGCCAAACAGGTGGCGGCGGGAGAAATGGAGTTGTCAGGAATTCGGCTAGATTCTGGAGATTTGATTAGTTTATCCCAGCAAGTGCGATCGATTTTACCAAATGTGGATATCTTTGCCAGTGGGGATTTGGATGAGTGGGAGATTGCCAAATTACGTGCGGCAAAAGCACCGATTAATGGCTATGGCTTAGGAACTAGGTTAGTTACTGGTAGCCCAGTCAATGGAGTATATAAACTAGTCGAAATCGATAATATCCCAACCATGAAGCGATCGACTGATAAAATGACGTATCCTGGTAAAAAACAGATCTTTCGGCAATGTAAAGATGGACAATTTACTGGAGATACTTTAGGTTTAGCTACTGAAGGTGTAGGGCTATTAGAGCAGGTGATAAATCAAGGTACTCGGATCAAAGCAGATGATTGTTTAGCCACCATCAGACATCGTACCGATCTAAGTGTCGCTAGCTTACCTACCACTCTGCGAGATATTAATTATGATAAATCTACACCAGTGAATATTTCTCCAGCCCTAGAGCAATTAACTCAAAGCTTAAAAGCTAAACAATCATCGAGATCGCTAGAACAATAACTCATACCTCCGATCGTTATCCTAAATTATTGATGAGAACTGCTAGGGTTCGATCGCTTTAGTAGTGCGTTACGCTCCACAATCGTACATCCGATAATACTCTATTCTCTGTGTGCTATTCTCTATCCCCTAACTCCATGAAAGTTGCTTTGTTTGGAACTAGTGCCGATCCGCCAACTGTGGCTCACAGGGACATTATCCGCTGGTTGGCATCGCAACAATTCGATCTGGTAGCCGTATGGGCAGCAGACAACCCATTTAAAGCACATGGTGCATCTCTAGAACAGCGATCGCAAATGCTAGAGTTATTAATTGAGGAAATTGAACCAGCAGGAAGTAATCGACATGTCAAAGTTTACCGCAATTTGAGTAGTAAGCGTACCTTAGAAACCTTGGTTACTGCCCAGGAAATTTGGAGCGATAGTGAATTCATTCTCACAATTGGTGCAGATTTAGTGGCTCAAATGTCCAAGTGGTATCGCGTGCGGGAACTATTAACTCAAGTTAAATTATTAATCGTTCCACGTACTGGTAATAAAATAGAATCTACGGATTTACAAATATTAACAGATCTAGGAGCACAAATCGAGATTGCCCCATTATCCACGCCAATTATTTCATCTACGGTAATTCGTAATAGTCACTTGATTCAGGGTGTAACTCCAAGCGTCGCCACATATATTCAACAACATAATCTCTATTCTATAATTGATGACTCCCGTGATAGAGCGAAACTTAAATAAACAGATTCTTGCTGACTTTAAAGTAGGCGTAGATAATGCCATCTTCTCGATCGATACCCAGCAAAATCGATTACTAGTTTTATTAGTGATGCGACAGGATGAACCCTACTTGGGATATTGGTGTTTGCCTGGTACCCTAGTTAGAAATGGAGAAGCCTTAGAAACTGCTGCCGATCGGATATTATCAGAGAAAATTCAGGTAGATAACTTATACTTAGAACAACTATATACCTTTGGTGGGCCAGGACGAGATCCGCGCGAAGCAGCCGATAGTTATGATGTCAGATATCTATCTGTCAGTTACTTTGCTTTAGTTAGATATGAAGCAGCAGAATTGATCGCCACTGGTGTCGGTGGAATTGCCTGGTATCCGATCGATAAATTACCAGATCTCGCCTTCGATCATCAACAAATAATTGAATACGGACATCAACGACTCAGAAATAAATTAGAATACAGTCCGATCGCCTTTGATATACTGCCAGAACTATTTACACTCAGCGATATTTATCAATTATACACCACAGTCCTCGGCGAAACATTTTCCGATTATTCCAATTTTCGTAATCGTTTAATCAAACTAAAGTTTCTCCAAGAAACAGGCATAAAATCCTCTCGTGGTAGCGGTCGCCCAGCTACTCTATATCGCTTCGATCCAGTTGCATTTGCCCCCCTAAAAGACAAACCACTATTGTTTGTATAATCCAATTAAACTATTGATTAACTGCATGAAAAGCAAAATAAATTATAGATTAAATCTTTGGTGTAAACATTATCTAAAGTATCAATCCACCCTATAGATCTAAAAATATTTCTCTCACTATTAACCTCTCTGCGTTCTCCCCTAACTCTGCGAACTCTGCGTAAAATGAAAATAGCCCTAGCCCAACTTAACCCTACCATCGGCGACCTAAAAAATAACGCCCAGCAGATTTTAAAAACCGCCCAGCAAGTAGCTACCCAAGGAGTGAAACTATTACTTACCCCCGAACTATCATTATGTGGCTATCCACCGCGTGACTTATTGCTCAATGCTCACTTTATCACCGAAATGGATCGACACCTTCACCAATTAGCAACAGAATTACCGCCAGATTTACACGTATTAGTCGGACTAGCTACCCGCAATCCTGATGCGATCGTCACAGGTGGCAAACCACTATTTAATAGTATCGCTTTATTAGCGGCTGGAAAGGTACAAAATATCTTCCATAAGCGACTATTGCCAACTTATGACGTATTCGATGAAAATCGTTACTTTACCCCTGGTAATGAGGCAAATTACTTTATTCTAGATAGTATTAAAATCGGGGTGACAGTCTGCGAAGATCTGTGGAATGATGAAGACTTCTGGGGCAAACGTAGTTACTTAATTAATCCGATCGCTGAGTTAGCCGAACAGGATATAGATTTGTCGATCAATCTCTCAGCATCTCCATATAGCGCGGGTAAGCAACAGGTACGCGAAGCCATGTTAAAACATACTGCTGCTAAATACGATCGAGCGGTATTATATGTCAATCAAGTCGGCGCAAATGACGATCTGATTTTTGATGGTTGTAGCTTGGGATTCGATCGATCTGGCGAACTAGTCTGTCGGGGTACATCATTCGATCGCGACTTAATTATCATCACATTTGATGAAGCAACCAAAGATTTGAAACCAGCCAAAATTCAACCACAACCAGATGGTGTTGATGCTGAAATTTGGCAAGCATTAGTATTAGGTGTACGCGACTATATTCACAAATGTGGTTTTCAAAAAGTCATCTTGGGCTTGAGTGGTGGCATCGATTCGGCACTAGTAGCGGCAATTGCGGCGGAAGCCATCGGCGCGGATAAAGTTTTGGGCGTATTAATGCCTTCGACTTACAGTTCGTCACACTCAGTCACCGACGCGATCGCCTTAGCTGCTAATCTGGGGATTAATACCGAAACTATCCCGATTGGTGACTTAATGCAGGGATTCGATCGCACTCTCGAATCACAATTTAAAGGTACCGAATTTGGACTAGCTGAAGAGAATATCCAATCGCGGATTCGCGGCACATTACTCATGTCCATGTCGAATAAATTTGGTTATTTACTGCTCTCGACTGGCAATAAGTCCGAGATGGCGGTTGGATATTGTACCCTCTATGGCGATATGAATGGTGGTTTAGCCGTTATCGCCGACGTTCCTAAAATGCGGGTATTTTCAATCTGTAAATGGTTAAATCGAGAGCGAGAAATTATTCCGAGTAATATCATTATAAAGCCTCCGAGTGCCGAATTAAAACCTGGACAAGTAGACCAAGATTCATTACCACCTTATGAAATATTAGATGCGATTTTAGAAGCGATCGTCTGTAATCATCAGTCGATCGCACAAATAGTCGCTCGCGGTTACGATCCACAAGTAGTAAGTAAAATAACTAGACTCGTCAAACTTGCTGAATTCAAACGCCGCCAAGCTCCCCCAGGATTGAAAATAACCGATCGAGCTTTTGGTACAGGCTGGCGAATGCCGATTGCTTCTAAGTAAGTTGACAGTATTTAACCACCTCAGTCATAATAAAGATGTACATAATGTACGTTTTGTACTTGTAGAGGAATCGTGCTAATGTCAACAGTCAACGCCACCGATGGACGTAAAAACTTCTTCGATCTCATAAATCGTGCCAGTCATCAAGAGCGAATTGCGATCGAGCGTCACGGTAAACCCGTTGCGGCGATCGTTAGTTATGAAGACTTAGCCAAACTAGAAGCATTAGAAGATGCCATTGCTACGGCACAATTGAAACAAGCGATGGCACAGAGTACTGGATTTGTAACTGCGGTAGAGTTATTGGCAATGCGCTCTACCGATGGCTGAACAATATCTGCTACTAATCGACAAATCGGTTGCTAAAGATCTCCAAGATTTACAACCCAAGCAATACAAGCAAGTTGTCGCGAAAAGTCTCTCATTAGGTACAGAACCAAGACAACAAGATTGCAAGGCTCTCAAGGGAATTGAAGGTGGTTATCGTGCCGACCAAGGTGAGTTTAGAATCTTGTACTATATTCAAGAGGCTACAACCGAACAATTAGGACAAGTTCAAATCTTCCGAGTTGGTAAACGCAACGATGATGAAGTCTATCGCAATCTGTGAGTTAGACGCTCTAGAATTAAGATGAGTATGTGGTCAAGGCTAATGAATATCGATCGCATCTAACTAAGTATTTGAAATAAAACTCAATGAGATCGATCCTATGATATCTGATTATCTCAACCAGACTTTACCCAGCACTGAAGAACTACCATGTTCCGACGATATACCAGTGGATAATGAAGACCAGAATTTTTTACCCAACGTTTTATTATTTCTATTAAGCTCCATTTGGGCAGAAAGATTTGACTGGTATTTTGCCGCAGACATGGCAATTTACCACACCACTGGTATCAATCCCAGAGTGCCCATCGTACCCGATGGATTTCTCAGTCTGGGTGTGGAACGCCAAAAAGGTGGTAAATCGCGCCGAAGCTATGCCACCTGGGAAGAAAATGAGATCGTCCCCACTCTGACGCTAGAAATGGTATCCGATTCGTCAGGAAATGAATATGATGAAAAGATGGAGATTTATGCCAAATTAGGGGTGCTTTATTACATTATTTATAACCCTGAATTTTGGCAGCGCGACCGACATCAACCATTTGAAGTTTATAAATTAGGTGCAGATCGCAGTTATCAATTACAAATTGGCGAACCTTTCTGGATGCCAGAAGTGGGATTAGGTATAGGTAGATATCGAGGGGTATTTGATGGGATCGATCGCGAGTTATTGGCTTGGTACGATCGCACTGGAACTCGTTATTTGATGCCCGAAGAAGTCGCCCAGCTACAAAGACAAAGAGCCGATCGATTAGCGGAGCAACTTCGCGCTCTGGGTATCGATCCTGACATTTAGGTGAGAGTGGAGTAGATAGTGACGATTTGAGAGCAGCCCAGACAACTACACCCTATTCCTGCTAAAATCAAATGTAAATACAGCAGTAACTTGAGTACAAATGCGTATCCTGGCTCTTGTCCCTGGTGGAATCGGCGACCAAATCCTGTTCTTCCCCACGATCGATAATCTCAAAGGACGTTACCCAGACGCAGAAATAGATGTCGTAGTCGAACCCAGATCGATTACAGCGTATCGTGTTTCCAAGTCGATCCACAAAGTTATTTCCTTCGATTTCAAAGATACCAATGGCCCCGCTGACTGGGGTAACTTGCTAGGGATTATTCGC
Source organism: Chamaesiphon sp. (assembly GCA_026785875.1). Lineage (GTDB taxonomy): Bacteria > Cyanobacteriota > Cyanobacteriia > Cyanobacteriales > Chamaesiphonaceae > Chamaesiphon. Next base: position 7,346 of record JAJAZF010000289.1, read on the forward strand.
GATCGTGAGTATGATGTCGCGATGTCCTTGGGACGACGATTTGGAGTCGGCTTACTCCTCTGGTTGACAGGCATTCCCGTTCGGATTGGATTTGATGTTGGGGCGAGTAAATTATTTCTCTCCAATCCTGTGTCGCTAAATCTCAATCAATATGCGGCAAGCATGTTTCACGATCTGGTCACAGGTTTGGGTATCACCGACCCTTGTCCGGCGGTAAGCATCAATGTCCCCAAAGCTGATATCGACTGGGCAGAAGCCGAACAGCAGCGATTGGGGATTAAAGATAGCGGTTATGTACTGATTCATGGGGGCGAGACGAAACCAGATCCCACCCTCGGTATCGATCGCATCTATCCAGTCAAGCAGTGGCAACAAATCGTCAAAGACCTGCAAACTCGGCAACCAGATATCCCCGTGGCGATCGTCAAAGGCTCCGACGATCTCGAATTTATCGAATCACTGCTAACACTTTGCCCCGCACTAAAAGTAATTAGCCCCACGGATATCGGCAAACTCGCAGCCACGATCGCAGGTGCCAATCTGATGCTCTGTACTAATGGCGGTCCGATGCAGCTAGCTGTCGCTGTCGGTACTTATACGATCGCTTTATTTGGCCCGTCCGATCCAGCAAAATTATTACCTGACAATAGTCGCTCGATCGCAGTCAAATCTCGAACTGGTAAGATCGCCGATATTCCACCATCAGATATTCTAGAGAAAATCTGGAAAGGATAGGTTTAGTTGAAAATGGAAAATGGAATATTTACCTGATGTATCAAAATTGCCGACTCCAGAGGATGACGGTGCATGTAATCATCTTTTAGGTGAGAAATTACCTCAAGTGCTGCTCGCTTCAACTAGCGGTGGACGGTTGGACTTGTCAGCCATTCAGGGAAAGGTAGTTCTTTATTGTTATCCGATGACAAAGCAACCTAACATACCAATACCTGATGGATGGGAGCAGATCCCTGGTGCTGCTGGTTGTACTCTTCAATCTTGCTCTTTTCGAGATTTTAATGCCGAATTTCAAGAGCTTGGAGTTCATGTATATGGAATCAGTACACAAGACTCCTTGTACCAACAGGAAGTAGTTGAACGACTTCATTTACCATTTGAGCTTCTCAGCGATGCAAATCTTGCGTTTACAATCTCATTGCGATTACCAATATTTGATGTGGAGGGCAAGCGACTAATAAAGCGACTTACCCTTGTTGCAGATGGCGGGAAAATAGTCAAAGTTTTTTATCCGGTTTTTCCACCAGATACGAATGCACGAGAAGTGATTGATTGGTTGAAAGAGTAAATAATTGTAGCGTGGGCAGAATTGTAGGGTGGGCAGCGATCGCCCTACTCCTGGATATCATCCCAATCCCCAGGGAATCGCAGGAAAGTTTCCGTATAATTAAGTAGTTTGGCGAACAAAGGTGATGCGATGGCGGAGACAACAGGGGTTGTGAACTTCTACAGCGTCGGTGACGAGTTTGGGGAATTCTCAAACTTCGCACCTTACCAGTTCACGCTCGCCGGAGAGCGGTGGCCGACCTCTGAACACTACTTCCAAGCACAGAAGTTCGAGGACAAGGCATACAAGACCAAGATACGCAAATCCAACTCGCCGCTGCTTGCCGCTCAGATGGGACGTGACCGCAAGCAGAAACTTCGGCGGGATTGGGAGTCTGTCAAGGTCGAAGTAATGAGGGCTGCGGTGCTAGCCAAGTTTACACAGCATGATGAGCTTCGTGCGCTGCTGCTCTCTACTGGAGACTCTAAACTGGTTGAGCATACTGAAAATGACGACTACTGGGGCGATGGAGGTGACGGCAGCGGCAAGAACATGCTCGGACGCATCCTCATGAAAGTGCGGGAGTCGCTGCGGCTATCTCAAGTTTCAGAGTTGTAGGGTGGGCAGTGCCCACCATCTACGTTTCAGGCAATCCGATCGATTAATCTAAGGACAATCACCAGCAAGTAAACATTGCCGCTGACAAAGAATCAACCCAAACCAAGATTGTGGATCTGTCCAGATTTTGAGCGGTTGCAGTGCGTGGGTGGTGAGGGTATCGCTCAACGTGGGGAGATGAAACTTCCGTGAGATTTCCGTGTGAATGGTTTCGCCCGATTGAAGCGAGATTTCTAAGTCCAGAGCCTTGAGCTGGACGGTTTGAGCTGTCAGACTTTTGAGGTGCATTTCGATCTGACTAGCAACGGGATTAAAGAAGGCGTAATGTGCGAAGTTATCGAGATGAAAGTTCCCATCAAAGCGATCGTTGAGATGCTGCAACATGTTGAGATTAAAAGCAGCCGTAACGCCTTGAGCATCGTTATAAGCGGCTTCGAGGACATCGATCGGTTTTTGGAGGTCTACTCCTAATAAGAAAAATTCACCAGGTTGAAGGGCTTGCTGGACTTGAGTGAGAAAGAGATCGCACGATCGATCGTCCATATTTCCCATCGTACTGCCCAGAAACATCAACATCCGGTTTTCCACCATGCGCGGGGGGAGTTTGGCGAGGGCGCGTTCGTAGGTACCTGCGACACCGCAGACATTGAG
>JAJAZF010000290.1 GCA_026785875.1 Chamaesiphon sp.
GCGTGTGACTTATTGGGAGCCAGCTAAGTGGACGGCAAAATTGCGAGATCTCAAAACCGATCACAATTTACTCTTGCTCAAAACTAATCTGGATTCTGGGCATGGTGGTGCGTCGGGACGTTATGAATATCTCAAAGATATTGCTTTGGAATATACTTTTCTGCTGACTATTTTTAAATTAAATAGTTGTATATAAGAAAATAGCATGGAACAATTTATAAAATCTCAATTATCGAAGCGATTCGATCGAGTCATGACGAAATTCTGACTCGACATTGACGATCGACAACATTCGCTTGAAAAATTCAGTCATGCCTCCCGTGAATTTTCACAGAGCCAATCTACCAAGATCGGCTCTGTGAAAATACCATCTGCTACCTGCTGCATCGTTACAACTACTTCTGGCTCTGGTACGATTAGCCGCCCGCCAATAACAGTGTCGTCTAATAATCGCGGATATTATCGAGCGTCTGGCTGAAAAAGAATTAACTCTTTCCACACGCTCGACAAGCCAGGAAGTAAGCACGACCGAGCTAGAAAAGTTACTAGCTGGCGATCGCCGTAATGCCACTAAGCCAGTACCCGATCGACAAGAGATTAAAATGGCACTTGCGCCATTAACCGCTCCATAGATATATATTGCGTTCCAGTAATTTCGTCAGAATTCAACATCCAAATTGTCAAGTTCGTTCGATTATTCAAATTTATGTCAGTTCGAGATCGATCTGCTGTTGGCATTCTACCTTGTCATTACTGGGACTATTTACCAGCGTGCTAACTGGGTAGAGTTGCATTGCCTCTGCTGGATAGGGTTTGAGTAAGGATAGTAAGCCATCGGTTCTAGAAGTACCTGCATCGAGCCACATCGCATAATCTTGAGGGGCGAGAATGACTGGCATTCGGTCGTGAATCGGTGCGACTAAATCGTTTGCAGATGTCGTTAGAATCGTACAGGTTTCGATGAATTCCCCTAATGGACTTTCCCACTGCTCGAATAGTCCAGCGAACGCGAGGGGATGTCCAGCTTGCAGACTGAAAAAATAGGGTTGTTTCTTGGTTTTACCGCCATTGACTCGCTGCCATTCATAGAAACCTTTGGCTGGGATTAGGCAACGGTGGTAGCGCAGCGCAGCGCGAAATGAGGGCTTTTCGGCGACTGTTTCGGAACGAGCGTTAATGGGCTTACTGAATTTGCTGGGGTCTTTTACCCAGGCGGGGAGCAATCCCCATTGAAACATGTGCAACTGGCGTTGTAGTGAATTCGGGAGTTGAAAGACAGCCATTACTGGCTGAGAGGGTGCGACGTTGTAGCGAGGGGGTGGGAAGTCATCGGTATTTACCCCAAAAGCATTGGCGATTGAAGCTGCTGTAGAAGATTGTGAAAATCGTCCGCACATGGTGATCTCAATTAGTTCTCCCGTCTTAACATCCTAACCGACTCTCGTAGGGTAGGCTAAAACCTGCCTTGACGACCATTAGCTCATCCCAGCCAGCGGTCGAGCGAGTTTAATTAAAATGGAACTTATCTTCGCTCGTGCTGACATCACCAGCCAGTAAATATTTGAGAATGGTTCGATCGCTCTTTGACCTCACCTTCAGTCTTTTATTAATAATAACTGAACACCAGTATTTACATTACTAGCTTGACTTAGATCGTTGTGATGAAGATCGATTGCCAAACTGAGTTGTTGTTGAAATACTGGTGGGGTTAAACATTGATGTTCGATTGTTAATGATAAACTCAACTGTCCTGGGGTAATATTACCTGTTTGTCTTTGATGATAGTAAAGATGACAGCCAGTGCAAAGGGCGACTAAGTTATTGGGGTCGCTATTCGATGGTTGGCGGTCGCGGTGATGGACTTGGGCTGTGTACTTGCTTCTGATTTTGCGAGGTAGATGGCGATAGCTATTGCCTGGATGTAAACACTGCATCCCGCATCGCTGACAACAATATCCAGGGTAAGCGCATCTCAAAAGCTATTGACAGGCTAGTTCTGGTTTTATAAGATAGTCAGGTAATGCAGCAGATAAAAGGGTAAGCATATAAGAATCGTTCATCCCTGCTCGGCGAGACTTTTGCCTAATGCTGCGTTTAGAAGTTGAATCATGATTGAGAGTATTAAGTGCAAAACGTCTAAGTAAAGCCAAATTATGTGCACCATTGAGAGAACGAACCCGGCTTGCATCCTCACAAAAAGTCACATCAAGAGTCCAGTGAAGTGAATTTTCAATTCCCCAGTGTTGACGAATAGCAGAGCCAATTCTAGCGTCATCTTGCCGCAAACTGCTCAGATAGAAATGAGTCTCATGGGTAGTTTTATTCCAGAGATGCCGGGTACGTTCAACAACGATGATAGTTTGTAAGCCCATCCATTTAGAGGAGTCATGTAAATCCGGTAAGTCACTCAAGGCAAAAGTCCAAACCTTGCGGATTTCAATCCGATGATGACCGCCTGTGGTGGTATGTTCAGCAGGTGGGGTTAAACAGTTGACAGTTGACAGTTGACAGTTGACAGCGAAGTTGTTAAGTGGGAGATTTAAACTCCCTCTTAACAACTATCTGCCTAAAGGCAGGGGCTTTAAACCCCTGCACTTCGGTAAAGTACCATCAAGGCTTGATGTGTCAAAGAACGTCCTAACTTGTGTAAATAAAGTTGGATGATTAGCTTTCAGACAAAGAATATATTCAGCGTTAGCGGCTTGAATCGCCGCGACAATGTTCTTCTGTGTACCCATCGCATCAATAGTCACAATACAGCCTTTAATTTCCAGTAATTCCAGGAGGGCAGGAATCGCGGCGATCTCATTAGACTTATCTTGAACTTTCGTCTGAGCTAATACCAGTCGATGTTCTGTTGCCCAAGCACTGACTAAATGGAGTGCTGGAGAACTGGATGAATGGTCGTAGGAGCCACGCACCGTCTTACCATCAATTGCAATGACCTGAACACCCAAATCCTCAACTAATTGCTTGACCCATTCCTGAAAACATCGCTCAAATTGACTGTGGGGAATTCGTTCAAATACCCGCCGAAATGTATCTGCACTCGGAATACCATTCGGTAGAGGGAGAAAAGTTGATAACCAAGTTTGTTTACTCAAGCCGTACTCAGCCATGTCTTCCCAGCCACACCCACCAGCAATCACAGCTAGAACCGCAATGGTTAAAATATCTCAGAGTTGATGTAGTCTTGTTTTCTCTACACGGGGGTCTTTAATTTCACGGAAACACTCACTCAGTCGATTGCTCAGTTGATTGGCATCCAGCGATTTAGATTTGTTCGTGAGTGGTACTTGAATGACAGGTGCAAATCCTTGGGACATCATTAAACCAATTGTGTATAAGACAGATCGGTTTAATCATCCTAGAACAATCTACATTAATCTACTCAGTTGGAATATTACTTCATTTATCATCCTAAATTATAGATTGGCATCAATATCTGTATTCTCAGATACTAATTTAGATGCGCTTACCCTGACCAAAATGGGGTATGCTTCGATCAATAAAAACTAGAAAAATTAATTTAGCAGTACCTATCAACTAGTTGCAATTATTACAATATTAACTGAAACTAAAATCAAATATAAGATCGTATTAATTTAATTTAGTGCAGCAGAA
>JAJAZF010000291.1 GCA_026785875.1 Chamaesiphon sp.
GCCAAACCTAGCGCACTCAACACAAGCTGTGTACTCAGGGCAACAGCCAGCCCAGCGATAATAGGACCCCACCGTACCTGATCGTGATAGTTGGTTGCAGCAACAGGAATTGCTCGTTGTTCGCTGATATAGTCGTTAGGTCTATCTGTGTATGCCATGATCATTCTCCTAATATTGTGGTGTAAACGTCATTGGTAAATGTATCTATCTAGTGCCCCTTGACAATAGCTCACCTATTCCCGCTTCAAACTACACAAAGTATTTTGCTAATGTGCTGTCATCAGCAAAATACTGGAACCTTAGTTCTTTGTCAATTTGTTGAGGGCTTTTTCAGCTTGCTTGACTACTGGTGGCGTAGGATCTTTAGAGCGGTACATTTTATCTCTATCGGCAGCATTACCTTGGATTTCATTGAGAGCACCTTTCGATCTATCGGCGATCTCTTCAGGGGTAGTGGCGGGATTCTCTAGTGCCTCTTTGGATTTCTCGTCGATTTGGTTCAACTGTTCCACGCCTTTGGTGACAGCACTCTGAGCTGCTAGTGCCGACAAACCGCTGGTAAATACTAATACAGCCGCCAGTAAAGCAGACATTAACATCTGCATAGGACGCAGATTAGATAGCATTGCCGAAACGTATTTCATATTAGACTCCTCTCGATCGATAAATAACGAAATTTGAAATTGATTGTCAAAACGACTTTCTAGACATTGCTACGGGAGAGCAAGCCGTAGAGATAAATCGCAATGATGGCACCCAGAACCGCGACAAATACCCCAGGAATACTCAAACCAGGAGCTGTCAATGCTAAAGATCCCGTCTGTATAAAGGTGTATAAACTACCGCCAATAAACGCCCCCACAACACCTAAAACTAGTGTAGAAATCCAGCCACCGCCCTGAGTTCCTGGGACGATCGCTTTGGCGATTGCACCTGCTAATAAACCTAAAACTACCCAAGCAATTAAATTCACGATCTAAGTCCTCTAAATTACGACTGTATAAATAACTTATCAGTCAGGTCTATTAATTCCTTTCTCTCAAGAGGATGAAGTGAGCGATCGCAATTAGCGTCAATGGAGAGAGATTTAATTCTCTCCGCGCTCGTTCATCATCAATCCCAGGCGTATCCATTGGCTAACTCAGTCGGGCAGATGTTTTACCAACAGTATGTGAAAATGAGTTACTTATTGACTGGCTCATAGACTCATGACTTGCCCGTGTGGCTATGAGTTACTACCCAAGCTAGTTCTATGGGGATACGATAGCTTTTACCATCACATCTTTGACACCCTTGATTTCCATTGCTAATGGTTTAATCTTCGCCAGTTGCGCCTGATTGGCTACCGTCCCCGATACGGTGACAACATCATCCTTGGCATCCACGGTGAGCTTACTATTAGGGATATTTGCCTCTAACTTACCTCGCACTTGACTAGACAAGTCCCCTGCATCGCGCTTTTGGGGATCGCCAACGACATTATTCCGCTGTTCCCTAGCCCGAATGTCTGATTCGATCTGTTTTTTGCGGATATCACTCTGAGCATCACCTTTGGTAGTGTTAGCATTTTGTGATGTTGAAGTCTGCCCATTGGTTGCTGTCGAGGCGGGGGCATCCGATGCTGTCTTGGACGCATTACTGCAAGCTGATATGCTGCCAGCTAGCAATATACTCAGTAGTAGAGGCTGGGTAAAGCCGATTTTATTAGTCTTAGTCATGTTGCGCTCCTCACTTGTAATTATTTGCGATCGATTGACAGTTTAGTAGACGTAATTGCAGTTAGGGGCTAACTGTTACTTTGCGGCGCGACTGCCTTTGTTCCCTGCTCAGGTGAATAGGGATTTTGATTTTGATTTTTGGATTAAAGTTAAAATCCAAAATTTCCAACCGAAAATCGAAGTGACAAAGGCGAGAAGACCAGAAGGGTACACCAATCAAAGCAAAATTGTCCTAAAAATAAAATCATTTTTAGTTTTGCAACAGGTTTATTTTTCTAGATAGTAGTTGACAACTGGGGTCGTATTTGGTGGCGCAGTTGGTGCCGGAGTCGATCCCGCTTCGACAGTTGAATCGTAAGCATACCAACCATGAATGTGATGTTTATTGAAAATAGATTCAGCCATGGCGATCTCTGTTGGAGATCCTTCAACCATGACTAGATATTCGCCGCTATCTACTCTGTCCCCATAATCCTTAGCGCGATCTTCAGGCACATTTAATCCCACTAGTCCACCTGTGAGGCTACCAGCAGCCGCACCAATCGCACCACCTGAAACAGTCGTAGCGATTGCCGTTGCCGCAGCACCTGCGAGCATGACTGGACCGACACCAGGGATTGCCAGCGCACCCAAGCCTACTAATAAACCCGTTAAACCTCCGACGGTTCCACCAGCTAAAGCTCCTTTTTTAGCGTCTTCGACAGCTTCATTCTCATGGTGGGGATGGGTAGCATCGACGGTCTGAGCATTACTGATATCGGCTAATTGTGTAGTTGTCTTTGCTCCAGCCAGATCGGGATGGCGATCTAGATCTGGCCCTGCGACGGAAACTCGCTCCATCACAAATCCACTGCTTTTCAATTCCCGTAGAGCGATTTCAGTGGTTTGATAATTTGAAAATGTACCTACAGCGCGTTGTTGTAACATGACTACTCACTCCTAAAAATTCATTAATAAACTAGCGATGATTCACCATCTGGGATAATTACCCAAGACAGTGGCTGAGTAAATAGCAAGGCTATTTACTACTTTCTTCTTCATCTGGAACATCACCAGGTATTTCATAGTACATCTCCGGTTCGATCCCAAAGTTATCTACTAGACCTTCTTTATCAACTGTAAATCCACCAGTTGTATCGAGACTTTCAGATCCTGGCGGATGCTTGGGTAATCGTTTAAAATTGTCACCCTCACGCTCTTTTCGAGCTGCTGTTTCAGCCGGAATTATATTCGGATCGTAGCTATCAGGAGTAGGAGAGTCATATAGTTCTGTCCCCTCTTGTTCTTCTGGAACTACTATTTTTACTAATTCATCTTCTTCGGGCTGATTTGGTTGAGATGCTTTAATGTTCATGAAATCTGTCTTTCGTAATTTGTAAACTCAAAAATCGATAGTGACAACTTTTGAAGTGACACCAGCATATCAAGATTGGCTGATAACTTCATCTACTAAAGGATTTATTTGTTACTATGTCGATCGAGATAACTAATTCCGGCATCGTTGGCTAGATTTCCCCCCAATTGATAGAGAGATAGTTAGCACTGACCGATGATGTGCCCAGACCTTAGCGATAATATGTATTGGTACTCAAGATTTCTTCTTGACCGAAGTACAAAGCGATCTTGCTCACCCCCAAAATTAGCCAAGCATGATTGCACAAGTCTTCTAACTCATCGAGTAAATCATCGACGATCTCGGAATGGGGACAATGTACAGCCAGAGTATGCTCGGCATCAATATGAATCAGACAACTTGGCAAACTCGAAGCAAAAAGGTGAATTAGACGCTCGATGCGCAGGTGCATCAGCTTGTTTAGATCGTCAATGTTGAGTTCAGTAAGTACCATCAGCCAATTCCTGTTTGTAGTTGAGTGCTTGGGTGCCGAGTCTGCCCTAAAAGCAAAAAAACAGCCTGTAGTACATTACATACTGACTGTTCTTACTGACAAAATATTACCAGTTGGATTGCGCTCCAACTTTCTATCAAGTGGATGAGTTCTCAGATGGCGATCGAAGTCAATGGAGAGAGAGAATTTGAATAAGAAAGATGATACTTTCAGCTCATACAGCCAATTGACTCAAGAATTGAAGCGATTTGACAATATAACTAGCACATATGGATGGAGAGCTTTGATAAAATGAACTCCAAGCAAATGATTTATATCGTTCGTAATTAGTTGACTCGAACGCTGTGTGGTCAAATCGATCGATCGTGACTTTTGGTAGTTCGCCATCGAGCCAAGCCAATCGCACTGCATGACCGATCAGCACATCCAGAACTATGTATTCTGCGATGTTTAGCTCTGGGTTGCGTTCCGATAAAGTCGCTAGTGCCATCAATGCTTCAATATTTAATTGACGATATTCTGGAGCGACAATTTTGTTGAGCAAATGCTCGATTCGTAGCGCAAAGTTTTTCTCACCAGGGGTCATTTCCGATAAAATAACTTCACTATCTAGACGATTGCGCTTTTCTAATTTATCACCGATCGTTATTCCTTTGCAATGTTCGAGTAATCGCCACACGTTGGGATAAAAGTCTCGATCAACTCGAGTAATTGCTCCATCTTTACGTCTTTGATATCGCCAATCGATCGCCACAGAGGGCGATTTAGATGGCTCAACTTTTTCTGTGGTGTTGACAATCCATTCAATCTGATGCTGAGATTGACTCAAGTGCAAGGATTCTTGTTGAAAGATGGTATTGCCTAAACCTTGATAATCAGTGAGTACTTGGTGGAGTCTAGTTTGGATTTCAAATGGGCTAAGTCCCATCAGTTTTTCGTAGGCTTCATCTTGGGTAATTCCCAATTCCATTACTATCTCACTAGTTAGCAATACAATTAGATAGCCTACCCTCAATGTCAGCAAACCTTTAACTAGGATTGGCTGAGATTTAATTAGCAACGCAAGATAGATAATAATTTCTTGTGTCAACACTCGATCGCGAATATCTTCACGACAGAATTTATCGATCTTTTCAATGATTTCTGTATGCGACATCGGTCGATCGATCAGAGCAGCTTCACTATAAGCCATCCCAACAGTAAGCTGTTTACCACTAATTAAAATATCCGTCACAGCATCGGACAAGCTAATCTCCACCTTGTCTAATAAACCCGCAGCATAACGGACGATCGCCCAGTTAGGACGATCGCTAAAATTACCTGCTTTAAAATAAACTTCATCTAGCAAATCAGATACAGTTACTTTAAGTTCGGCTCCAAATCCAGTATTAAAATCCAATCCTTTCAATCTGGTTAAACTATGCAGTAATTCAATCTGTTGATAGAGATTATCAGATACTTTTAATTGCTGTAATAATAAACTGATGCTAGTTTCTGCTTCTAATAAAAATTCCTGTGTATTAGTTAATGGGTGATTCCGATCGGTATCAACTAAATAGTAATGCTGTGTCACCATTGGATCGATCGTCGCCATCCCAAATTTAAAATCATGTAAATTATCAATGTTTTCAGTTCCAGCCGTGAGCTTTAATTGATTGATATATCCCAACCGAATTGGCACTTCATTACATTTACCTTGCTTAAATTCAGCAATTAATTCTAATAGCGGTGAAGCATATTGTTGACCTTGAAACTCATCTTGCCCTTCTTGCAATAATGATTTAGTCAGCAACAGAGTCATTGTCGGTCTACCCAACTGCGTCCACTGTTCGCTAATATAGGCAATCTCTGCCTTAATTTGGGAGATCAGAAAATGGTAATCAAACGTCAGATAAAACTGTTGGCTATCTAAAAATGCTGGTAGAAATATAATTGTCTCACCACAAATAGTAAATATTCTGGAAGTAGTTAAACTTCGCAATCGTCGAATCGGACGACCTGTCAAACCCAGCTTATCATTTCGACCAATTTGGGTATATGCTGCGGCGAGTTCGGTAGATTGACGAACTTGAATTGGCTCGATTTGGGCGGGGATTTGGGTAGCAATTCCATACTCAGCTAATTGTGCCTGTAAATCCCGATCTTCAGCAATTAAAGCGATCTGAACAGTCCTTCTTCTTTTATTACCAATTTGTAAATGTCTGCCTAAAGGATCTAAATCTCCAGGTGCGAGAAACTTATCGAATAATAACTCTCCCAAGAAATACAAACTCTGCGCCCATACTAACGGCAGATTCTCATTTGGTAGCCGCGTCTGTGAATGAGGAGCGGCTCTCTCAGCGGCAATCTTGTGCTTAGGGACATAATATAATTCTGGTAATAACTGTGTGCCATTGAGATCGATCGATACTTCCGATAGCAAGCTGCGATACTTCTCTATTCCGGCGGTATCCCCACTAAATAAAGCATCTAAATACAAATAAGTGAAAAATAACGGCCATTCACACTCAATCCCCTCAAACTTGAGTAGTTCCTCTGGCTCATAGTGGAGGCGGGTACTATCTTCCAATACTGTCTGATGTCCATCGCGCAAAAATCGCTTACAGCCATATTTACCCTCTAGTTTCTCTACAATCTTTGTCCGCGTTCGATCGACTAATTGTGGATCTGTGACTGCAAAAGCTGGGAATCCAATGATACTCAATAAAGCCGCGTCTGTCTCCTTGGAACTCGACTCCCTCGGCAATAGGGAAGCCAAAGTCAATCGCGCTCTAGCAATCTCGTCAGGTAGCACATGAATCACTGATGCTTGAGAACCCCTGGTTCCAAACAAGTCTAAACCATTAATCGCCTCGAGTGCGGCTTTGGCCATCCCGATCGAACTGGCATTTAATTCCACACTCCCATGATTGATCTTATCCCCACGCTCCCATAGCCCAAAATCAGGTGTTCGATAAGTACGCCCGATATAATAAACCAAATTTTGGACAAAATTCACCTCATCCAAAGTGTAAATCGCTGGCAAACCCGAAGCTGTCATCTGCGCCAAGATCAGAATGAATAGAGAAGTCGCATCCAATTGTAGATGTCCCCACTCGTCATCGCCAACGACAACATCCCCTGAGTGAGTACTATATTTAGCATGAAGCGCATCCAAAGGCGATTGAGTCTGTTTGAACCGCTCCACCTTATCGGCTTGACGCAGCATACAAAACAACAGCCCCCGCATCAGTTTGACAACGCTCTGCTCCAGCTCAAACAATCTCCCTGGCGGTGCATCCACCTTCCGATATGCCAGAGCCAATCCCCACACGGCTAAAATAGTATAGACATTATCCCGCACCCAGGCATCGGTATAGTCGCCGTGAGCCGTAATGGCGGTACTCGCTGGAAATAAACCCGTAATCGGATTTTGGCGGCTGAGGATAATTGATTGGATTTGCTGGTAATATCGATCGAGTTGCTGAGAACGTGTCATAGTAAGAGTTGTGAATGATAAATTGTCAATTATCCGTTCGCTGTTTCCTAGCCCCACTATGATTTGGCATCGCTAACCCTGGGCTAACACGTAGCGGCTACTCAGTCAAAACTAGAATCTAGTCACTAGAGTTTACGAATATTCCAAAACACTTGCCATTTTTAGATTTATTCGTTACATTAGTTTATATAAGAGTTCACTAATCTTTACAGTCATCATGGTCAAAACTACAACAGTTAAGAAAGACGAGCCACAATTCGGTTTTACTCCTTCCGCAGAACTTTTGAATGGTCGCCTAGCCATGATCGGCTTTGTTGCAGCTCTCATCACTGAATTTGTGACTGGACAAGGCACATTACACTTCCTTGGATTGATGTAATTAGAGTTGGCGAGTATCTCAAAAGGCTTGCCACCACTACATTTATTCATTACATTAGTTTATATAATCAATCGCAAATCTTTACACATATTGGAGTCGGAACTATGCAAGCTAAGAAAGAAGAAGCGCAATTCGGTTTTACTCCTTCCGCAGAACTCTTGAACGGGCGCATGGCGATGATCGGCTTTGTCGCAGCTCTGATTACCGAATTTGTGACTGGACAAGGTACACTACATTTTCTCGGATTAATGTAATCTTCACTACAACCTCAATCAATCTAAATTTAGCTGGGTAATGCCCAGCTTTTTTGTATCATCCGGCACCAAAATCTCTGTGACCCTTTAGAATATCATCGTTAAAGTGGAAAATTATCCCGTAAACTTTAATTAGTTAGTTAAGATCGTTAGCAGTGAATCCCAACGGTTCGATCCGAGCAAAGTTATGCAGCCTAAACCCTTACCAACTGTTGACAAGGAATATAACGACAACGTAGTCGATCGTTTGTTTATCTGGCTGTTTTCTCGCAAGATGTCCCAGGCATTGGGCGCAGGCACCCAAGTCAGTGGCTACGGTGGTTTTGTAGATCTGTCGAAACAAATCGTGCAGGGACGTAACGCCCAACAGCAGCAGGTAATTGTAGCTCAGGTACTCCAATCACTGGTACCCGCTCCAGTGCTCTGGGCGATTCGCACATTTTTTGCTCCAACGAGGCTGGTGTGTGTGCTTAATGCGTGGTTTGCCGCCAAAATGTTTGAGTGGTTAGTAGGCCCTTGTGAAGTAGTAGAAGTTAAGATAGATTTGGCAGATGGAACAGTGCGATCTCAACCCTCTGGTGTTCAAATCGAAAAATGTCGTTACCTCGCAGACAGCCGCTGTGTCGGGATGTGCGTCAATATGTGCAAAGTACCTACTCAAGTATTTTTTACGGAAAAGTTTGGAATTCCCCTCACGATGACACCAAACTTTGAGGATCTCAGTTGTGAGATGATTTTTGGACAAATAGCCCCCACCCCA
>JAJAZF010000292.1 GCA_026785875.1 Chamaesiphon sp.
ACCAACAAACATTTCGACGAATTCCGAACCAGAGATACTAAAGAATGGTACTCCAGCTTCACCCGCGATCGCTTTTGCCAGCAAGGTTTTACCTGTACCTGGAGGGCCAACTAACAAGACACCTTTCGGAATCTTGGCACCCACCGCTGTAAAGCGTTCGGGCTGTTTGAGGAAGGTGACAACTTCTTGCAATTCTTCTTTAGCTTCAGCAATTCCGGCGACATCATCAAACATCACACCAGTTTTGGCATCCATTTGAAACTTAGCTTTGGATTTACCAAAGTTCATCGCTTGACCAGGACCACCAGGCATGTTGTTAGAGCGGCGGAATAGTAAGAACAAGCCGCTAATTAATAGTGCTGGGAAAACTAAGTTACCGAGGAAACCCCAGACTGCACCATCATTACGTGCGGGATGACTGTCAAAGGAGATATTTGAATCTCTGAGTCGATCGATCAGTTCTGGTGCATTTGTGGGTAAATCGACCCGCAGACGCTGCATCCGATCTTCAAGATCTGGATCGATCGCCTCGACGATCGCTGTTCTACCACCATCATAAAGGTCAACTGCTTTGACCCGATCGGCATCGAGATACTCTAGGAATCTACCATAAGTCATCCGAGTGCTTGCTGTATTTTTACCAACTTCAGCAGTGACAGGTGTAAATGCCCCTTGCCACACGAAGAAGCCAATTACCAGAACTGGAATCGTCCACAGTGCTGCTAGTTTCCACGAAAACTTCATAAAATTGTTTGCCTTTGGGTACGAAGTGACAGTTATCAGTTAAGAATTATTAATTCAGTTTGTCTTATACGCTTTAAAATCTCTGAAAACATATCTTAATTAAATTTAACGTAATTCTCAGATTTCGGAAAGGGGGGGAGGGAGGCTTTAGGCTGGGAAATGGAGGTGGGCACTACTCACCATTTGGGTTTTAGCCAATTAGGTCGATCGATTCTGGGTACTTTTACAGGATAAATTCACCTTGAGCAATTTTGATGACACGACCGCCAATACTGACGCTACATACATCAATTGTATAGTGACTTCGCAAATATAGTACTGAAGACCTACCCATTTCTACTCCCTGTTCGACGGCGATGTCTAGATCTGAACTACCTAAGTACTGATACTTAGCCAGATATGCAGCTAGACAACCATTGGCACTGCCAGTCGCCGGATCTTCAGGAATCCCATAACATTCGGTAAAGACCCGAACGTGTAACTGACAATCGGGATCGATCGTCTCGGGACAGAAGATGAGAATCGCTTGAGCGGGTAGATTGGCAACCGATCGATCGTACAGATCCAGATTTAGTTTCGCCTGAGCTACTGCTGCCAAAGTTTTGAGCGGAACTATTATAAATGGTAGCCCAGTCGAGACTGGCTCGATCGGGTAACGCGTGTCGATATCTGTAGGGTTTACCCCAATGACAGCAGCTAGCATCGCCGCAGATAACGGATCGTAGAATTTGGGCTGTTGGTGGTGCATCCACAAAATATCTGGTGAGCCGTTGAGATAGTTAAAATCGATCGGAATTTGTCCGACTTGGTAGTTGAGGTTAATTCGTTCGATCGGATGTTTGACTAGCTCCTGCTGGATGGCAAACGCCGTTCCCAGTGTCGGATGTCCGGCAAATGGTAATTCCGTCGTCGGCGTAAAAATGCGGGTGTTGTAGCCGCCATTAACTGGCTCTGAGTTCGTAACAAAGGTCGTCTCTGAGAAATTAATCTCGCGGGCGATCTGCTGCATCTGGAGATCGGTCAAATTTCCCGCATCCAAACACACAGCCAGTTGATTGCCCGTATATTTCTCCGTCGCAAACACATCGAGAATCAGGAAAGGAATGTTAGACATCTGTATATTCACAACTGAGTATCACAATCTAATTTTCCTACTTTTAACTCCCAAGCTAGAGCAGCCACAACCGCCATCAGCGATGCCCGATCGTTACAAACTATTACGAGTTTATTCAGGAATCACTCATAATGCCAGAAAATGGTTGCAGAAGGTACCCAATCCACGGCTAACTTATCGCTTAAATTGGGTGAAAACTCCGTCCTTCTAGGACGACTTTATGTTAGGTTTAAGCGTGTACCGCAGGGCTTGCGGGAGGCGAAAGCCAAAGCCTGTGGAGCAATCATAAGACCGGAAGACCCTTAAAGGAGGTTGAGGCAGTTGCGATGAAGCAGGAACCCAACTAGCGATGTTTGGGAATCCTCGTACCTTTTCGGTCGAGGAAGATGTCAAATAAGTGTCCGTAATCAACCTCAGACCAAAAGGCTTGTAGCCGAATGTAAGTCTGGTAGCAAACTTTTTTGGAGTAAACCACAATGAGTATCGTCACCAAAGCGATCGTCAATGCAGATGCTGAAGCTCGTTACCTCAGCCCAGGCGAATTAGATCGGATCAAAAACTTCGTCACTTCTGGCGAACGTCGTCTCCGCATCGCTCAAACCTTAACTGACTCTCGCGAGCGTTTAGTTAAAGGTGCTGGCGACAAACTGTTCCAACAACGCCCTGATGTTGTTTCTCCCGGCGGTAATGCTTACGGCGAAGAAATGACTGCAACTTGCTTGCGTGACTTGGACTACTACCTCCGTCTGATCACCTACGGTGTGGTTGCTGGTGATGTAACTCCGATCGAAGAAATCGGTGTAGTTGGCGTACGTGAGATGTATAGATCTTTAGGTACCCCCATCGATGCAGTCGCTGGTGGTGTTCGTGCCATGAAAGATGCCGCTGCATCCATGATGTCTGGTGAAGACGCAGCAGAAGCTGGTGCTTACTTTGACTACTTAATCGGTGCAATGAGCTAGTTGATTCAACCCGAATCAGCTACAAATTTGGAAATCAGCAACTAAAGACTCACTAAGGAATTTAGGATCGTGCAAGACGCAATTACTTCTGTTATCAATTCTTCTGACGTTCAAGGTAAATACCTTGACTCCACTGCACTAGATAAGCTCAAAGCTTATTTTGGTACTGGCGAACTCCGCGTTCGTGCGGCTGGTACTATCAGTGCTAACGCTGCAACCATCGTTAAAGAAGCTGTAGCCAAATCCCTGTTGTACTCAGACATCACCCGTCCAGGTGGTAACATGTACACCACTCGTCGTTATGCTGCCTGCATCCGCGACTTGGACTACTACCTCCGTTATTCTACCTACGCGATGTTAGCTGGCGATGCTTCCATTTTGGATGAGCGCGTACTCAACGGTTTGAAAGAAACTTACAACTCCCTGGGAGTTCCTGTAGCTGCAACCGTTCAAGCCATCCAAGCCATCAAAGAAGTCACCGCTAGTTTAGTTGGTGCTGATGCTGGTAAAGAAATGGGTGTCTACTTAGACTATATCTGTTCTGGCTTGAGCTAGTCGATCGGTTAAGCAACCTGTCGAGGATATAGAGTCTGGGAAGTCAGATGTGAGTGTTAGCTCTTCAACAGCTTATCTAGCTTAAATAAGATGAGTTTTGACGATCTAAGATTAACCTTTGACTCCCAGATTTTGATGTATTTAGACGCACAATCGATCGGAACTCGCTGGCGTAGCCTCTCTGACAAGAGAATCGTACCAACTCATGGTAACTCGATGATTCCTGTCCGAAAAGTGCGAAAATTAGGATAGATTATCTAAAATATAAGAATAGGAGCACCATTAATATGCGAATGTTCAAAGTCACCGCCTGTGTTCCCAGCCAATCTCGGATCAGAACCCAGCGCGAACTCCAAAATACTTATTTCACTAAATTAGTTCCTTACGATAACTGGTTTCGCGAACAACAGCGGATCATGAAAATGGGTGGCAAAATTATTAAAGTTGAATTAGCAACTGGTAAGCAAGGTGCTAATACCGGACTACTGTAAGGTTCAGTAGAGCAGCTCAACTAGTTTACACAAATAATGGTAGGGGCAATTCATGAATTGCCCCTACCATTATTTGTGGGTGACTAATAGATGCCTAACGATGAAACTGTTTGAGCGATCGAATTTTTCTGCTCGTCATCATAACCCCAGCGAGTCAAAAATTCACTATACGAGCCACTTCCATTGTGAATAGTATCTACTAATTCCCGACACATATCCTGAATTTGGGGCAGTTTTAATTGCTGGATAATTTCGGTTGTTCGTGCTGCTACAGTGGCTGAAGAGGCAACCATTTCGAGATCGTTACGCCGCTGGTGATAAAGTTGTTGAGCGGTAGACATCGCAATATTTTTGACTAGTAAGTCGGCGGCGATCTCTGGATGTGCGTGTAGCGCAGCAATAATTTCTGGTTGAGGCTCGTCACAAATCGGATCTTGTGCTGTCAGGTAAGTCACAAAAAATCCTCTAGCACCATTGGATGTCTGCACCAACTCAGAGACAAATTTCCGAATTTGACTGGATGTTAACTCCTTTTTTTTAAGCTGGTTCAAGAATGTCTGAGTAAGATCGATCGCTTCGTCGAATTTGATATTAGCGGGAACGGGTAAAGTAGATGAAGACATGGGTAACTCAGTTGACAGTTGACAGTTGACAGTTGACAGTTGACAGTTGACAGTTAAAGGATGGGGAATTAAATAAAATCCTCATTCCCTAGTATTATTACCCAAAATATTTATGACTCTAGATCGAAGCCCAGATCCTCAACGCAAAAAATTCGGGAGTTGGATTTTAGCTGGGACTGTCTCCTTGCGGGCGTTATTATGTCTTGTGGGTATTGCCATCTTCCTGACTTCCTGTAGCCCAGCTATTCCTGGTGAAGTTAGCAGTCGCATTTTTAATAAACTATCGATCGAGTATATCGGCGCATATGAAGTTCCCAACGACTTTCAAGTTAAAAATACGCGAGTTGGTGGCTTATCGGGACTTACATACGATCGACAGCGCGACAGGTTTTATGCTATTTCTGACGATCGCGGCGAACAAGCACCAGCTAGATTTTACACGCTCAAACTAAATTTAGACAAGACCAATCCCCAACAGGTCAAACTCCAGCAAGTAGACATCACCGATGTGACGCTACTCAAAAATAGTAGCGGTGAAACCTATCCACGTGGGGAAACTGATACTGAAGCCATCGCCTTGACACCTCAATCCTCGGTATTCATTTCTAGTGAGGGAGATCGCAACAAAAATATTCCACCGTTTATCAATGAATTCGATCTCAAGACTGGAAAAGTTAAACAAGCTTTACCCATCCCTCAACGCTATCTTCCCGATCCTGAAGGCAAGCGTGGGGTTCAAAATAATCTAGCTTTTGAAGGGATTACCCTCAGCCCTACAGGTACTCTTCCCGCTAGTGGTGAAGCACTGAGACTATTTGCCGCTACAGAATCAGCTTTGATGCAGGATAAAGAAGTAGCAAAAGTTGGTAATAATGGCAAGATTCCAGGTGCTAAAAATCGCTGGTTGCACTATCTCATCAGCGACAGAGCTGAAATCATCAGCGAACACCTTTACCAATTAGATTCTCCCCCCTTGGGCGCGATCGAGCATGGGTTGCCGGAGATTCAATCGATCGATACTAGCGGTCATTTTCTGACGCTCGAACGTTCCTTCGGCTTATTCGGCTTCCGTGCCAAGCTATTTCAAACGACAATGGCAGGTGCTACTGATACTAGCAAAATTACTAGTTTCAAAGGCAACACCACGATTCAACCAATTCAAAAACAACTAGCCTTCGATCTTCAGCAACTGAATATCTACATCGATAATCTCGAAGGGATGGCATTGGGTTCGCGCCTACCTGATGGTAGCCAAACTTTACTTTTAGTCAGCGACAATAACTTCAGTAGCCGTCAAATCACCCAGTTTCTGCTGTTCAAATTTAAACAGGGATAAGAGTTAATCGCTATGTATCGCCCCCGTTTTAGTCAGGGAGCGATATGGCAATTAGTCCTCTTGAATCAAGTGAATGTGCTTGTACCCAAGTTTGATCGTAAAGATGTCTCCTTCTTTTAAACCCATACCTTTGGTATAAGCAGAGCCAATTAATAACTGACCATTTTTGTGGACTGTCGCTTTGTAAGTGGCAACTTTGCCGCGACTGTCTCTACTACTTTCGTCTAATTTGACACCTTTGGCAGCGAGTACGGCATCATAAAAGCCAGACAGATCGGTGCGAACTCCACCTGATGAGGAAGTTTTCACATAGCCACATTGCTTGGCAGTTTCGCGCTTGGCAAGATGAGAAAATTCCTTAACTTTTTGAAGCAGAGCCTTGCCAGTGAGCGGGGTTCCAGCAGGTGCTGCTTCAGTTGGTGATGCGTCGATATCCGCTGACTCGGCGGTATTGGTTGCAGCTACTTTGGCTGATTTGTCTGCTTTGGCAACTGGGTTAGCTGTCTTGGATGCAGTACTTTTTTGGGCTTTGGTTGCAGATTCTACTTTAGTTTTAGCCACGATCGAATTAGTTAGATGATAATTTCATTATGCACTTAATAATTGCCGAAATTACTATTTGCGCTAAAAATATTTTACCAATCTGGTATTTTAGGTATGCTAAAAAAGTAACATTACTCATTTGTTGTCGTTGGGCTTTGCTGTAATCGAGGCAATCGGCAAGTTGAGATCCAAACTATTTGCCAATTTATCGGCAATTCCCTCGATCCAAGCTTCATCTTGTTTGGTGTAGCTGCGGGGAGTATTTGCGCCCAAGATCATCACTCCCTGACTCCCCAACGGCTGACAAATGATCCCTTGAGTGTTGGCGGGTAAATAATCAAATTCAATTCTGCCGGGATATACTTTGGTGTCTACTAAATAAATTGCTTTTTGTTTGGTTAAAACTCGATCGAGGATTACCCCAGGTGTAACTTCGGCTTTTGGTGCCAGAATGCCACGTCTGAGTAATACTTGTCCCTGATAATAGACGACGATCGATCGAGTGACAGTATTGGTTAGGAGTAGATGCGATGCCCAGGCTAACTCAGTTTTGAGTGGATCTGGTAGCGTTGGTGACAGTTCAAATCCGGCTGTCCCTTCTAAAATAATACTATCGGGTTTCCTGGGCTGGACTTGTTGCCACAGCAATCCAGTCAAGATCAATACCGCTGTCAAAATTACGCCGACGGCATCCGATCGAGCCTGTGAGTCGGTTAGTTCTGGGGTCAATACCCGATTTAACATTAGCAATGTTCCGGCGATGCTACCTGCGACGATCGGCAGGAGT
>JAJAZF010000293.1 GCA_026785875.1 Chamaesiphon sp.
CTTCTCTTGTAAAATATCGTCAGGCGATCCTTAATTTTTCCAGAGCAGACAACTATGACCCAGACGACTACAAAACTGGATTTTCCCACCCTCGACGCAGATCTGAGTCAGCAGAGTCCTCAGGAAATCATCAAGCGCGCATTGAGTCTATTTGATAATATTTCCATTTCCTTCAGTGGGGCTGAGGATGTGGTTTTGATTGACATGGCGTACAAGATGAACCCCAATGTCAAAGTCTTTAGTCTGGATACAGGTCGTCTCCATCCTGAAACTTATCAGTTTATCGATCGAGTCAGAAAACACTATGGTATCGCGATCGATGTCGTCTATCCAGAAGCGGCTCCAGTCGAAGCTCTCGTCAAAGCTAAGGGTTTATTTAGCTTTTATGAAGATGGACACCAAGAATGCTGCGGTGTGCGGAAAGTTGCTCCCCTGCGCCGCAAATTAGCCACGCTCGATGCCTGGATTACCGGACAACGCAAGGATCAAAGTCCCTCTACTCGTGCAACTGTCCCAGTTATTCAAGCCGATGGAGCTTTCTCGACTCCCGAACATTCGTTAGTCAAGTTTAACCCCTTGGCAAATTGGTCGTCTGCGGATGTCTGGAATTATATTCGCGCCCTCGAAGTACCATACAACTCGCTCCACGAACGCGGCTTTATCAGTATCGGTTGCGAACCCTGTACCAAACCCACTCTCCCCCAACAACACGAACGGGAAGGACGTTGGTGGTGGGAAGAAGCCACTCAGAAGGAATGCGGCTTACACGCAAAGTAGACTTTAGGTGTATATTCGCAAATTAGTGTCGCTAAAGGTGTAATTCACTGATTTTTCTGACAATTCGCACATTAACGTCGCTAATTTGCGAACTATTTACTATTCGCAAATTAGTGTCGCTTTCACAACGGGATCATCACATTCTTTCAATTCAGGTAATATTTTATGACCACGCTCGATCGGGCATTAGCAACAGTCATGCAGCTTTCCTTAGACCAACAAGAACTATTAATTGAGATCTTGCGCCAGCGGCATCTAGAAGCCAGTCGGGATGAAATTGCTAAAGATGCTAAAGAATCGCTCTCAGCATTCAAAGCAGGTAAGCTAAAGCCCCAATTAGGTACAATGGAATTAAATTGAAATCTAGGTGTGGGCAAAGATGGTTCGATCGCCTGTTAAAGTCATGACCTTAGCTGAATTCTTATTGCTACCAGAAACCAAACCAGCAAACGAATTCATCGATGGTCAAATTATTCAAAAGCCAATGCCACAAGGAAAACATAGCTTAATTCAAACCGAATTAATTATCAATATTAACGCGGCTTTTAAGCCTCAGCGATTAGCGCGTGCTTTTAGCGAACTTCGTTGCAGTTTTGGCGGTCGTTCGACTGTGCCTGATGTTACGGTATTTACTAGCGATCGCATTCCCCGCGATGAAAATGGTGATATTGCTAATGTGTTTGCGATCGCACCAGATTGGACGATTGAAATTCTCTCGCCCGACCAAAGCCAGACCAAAGTAACCAAAAATATTTTACATTGCTTGCAAAACGGTACGCAGATGGGTTGGTTAATAGATCCAGCAGAGCGATCGATATTTGTGTATGCGACAGATCGATCCACCCAAGTATTTGATGAAGAGACTGATGTATTACCTGTGCCTGAATTTGCCAAAGATTTTCAGCTCACTTTAGGCGATTTATTTGGATGGCTGCGCGATTGAATTAGAGTTTTCGGTGGCGGCTTACAGCGGTTTGCGTAGAAGTGCCCTTTAGGGATATCCTGGAACGGTGATAACAACAAAACCGATCGACTCCTGTGATACATAGCTTACCTTTAACACCCGAAAGATTGACAGATATTCGGCTGATTGCCACAGATATCGATGGTACCCTGACTCGTGAGGGAAAATTTAC
>JAJAZF010000294.1 GCA_026785875.1 Chamaesiphon sp.
ACAAGATCTGCGATCGATCGATTGCGATCGGCTGACGCTGGGACAGTACATGCGACCATCACTAGAACATCTTCCCGTTGTCAAATACTGGACTCCAGCGGAGTTCGATCGATTGGGAGAAATTGCTAGAGAATTAGGCTTCAAGCACGTTCGATCGGGGCCATTAGTTCGGAGTTCCTATCATGCTGGTGAGTAATTACTCCCTGACCAGTAACAAATTAGACATTTAGGTAGTGAATGGTGAATGGTGAATGGTGGATCGACGGTTGTCTGTTGCTTGGGTGGTACGGGAATAAATGTTAGGTATAGCCTTGGCGGTTGCTAGATGCGGTGAAAATCGATGGGATCTGCTCGACTATCGAGCGTTTTCTATTATATCGCCGAGTACACGATCGCCATTAAATTTTATCCAAATGAAGAAACTCACATTAATTTTCGGTGTTTTTCTGGCTGTGATAAATATCGCGGGGATTAACACCGATTTTCTGAAGATATTTATAGGCAATTTGCAATCTTTGTTCGGCAATCATAGCTCGACTTTCTAGTCGAGTAAACTTGGCTTCAATCTCCCTATTTAATTTAATTTGAGCTTGGAGCTTTTGTTCTAATTTTTTGATAATTGACCAAGCTTGGTCTGGATTAATTTCTAACTGCTTTTGATGAATTTTTTTAGCTAAATCTGCTGGTGGAGGATTAATTCCAACCAGAGCGGGTGTTTGCGCTACAGTTGTCGGGATGAGTTGTTGAATATTTTCCGCGATCTCTGCATTTTTTTGCATAATTTGAGCTAGCCAGAGTACTTTCTCGTTACGGTTGAGTACTAGTTGACCAGCGATCGTTTTGATGGTGAATTTACCAGCATTAACAATGATATTCTGGACGGGATACCAGTTATCCTTGAAGTTTACCAAAATATCCAGATTAAACCGCTGTTTATCTTGAAATCTTTCGGTCGGCCACCATTTTTTCCATAAAGTTGATGGCTCGGTATACCAGATTCTATATCCAGCAGGCGGAACATAATGTTTGTATTCGCTAAAACCTGCACGGCTAGCATCACCAAACATCACAAAATCTCGAGCGATCGACAGTCGATCGATTAATTCTGAAAAGTGTGTGTTCTGTTTGACGATCGCAGTTCGGGGTTGATTGTGCAAATACATAATCGCGATCGGATCGCCATTTCGACCTAGTAGTTGAGACAGTCCACCGTTGACTTCTAGCCGGAGATGAGGACTAGCTAAAAGTCGTTGGCTACCTTGGACAAATTCCTCAATTAGCTGGCTGTCATCCAATTCAAAAATATTGGACATAGTTGATTTCTCGCCGATCGTAAGATTAGGGGATAAGTGTTTGGGATTGAGGATGAGGTATCATTTGACTCAATCATACCTGAGCGATCGATTGATTCGTATCCGACAAAAGTCGGAGATTATCCGCTCGTGATGGCGATTATTTCGGTTAAGCTACTACAAAAGCAGTAGAGGCGATCGATTGCCCCTACTGCTTCGATCAGAAAACCACCTTACCGATGCTGGTAAGGTGGTTTTCCGCTTTCTATGTACCTAAGATCCGGCTAATGCTGGTTTTTGCTTTGACACAATTACCTCATTGCGACCAGTTTCTCGATCGACAATTCGGCGGAACTCATCCCCATCAATAGTTTCTCGATCGATCAGCATTTCTGCCAAAATATCCATCAACCAGCGATGCTCTTGGAGCAGATCGACGGCTTGCTGGTGGCAATCCTTGACGATTTTGCGTACCTCGCGATCGATTTGGGCGGCAATAGCTTCGGAGTATTCTTGGTGCTCGTTATCCATTGCGACTAGTCCGAGGTCAGACATCCCGAGTTGAGCTACCATCCCCCGCGCAATCCGCGTTAAGCGTTGGATGTCATTGCTCGCGCCAGAATCGATCTCATCTTTCCCAAAGACCACTTCTTCGGCTGCACGACCGCCAAGGCTGACCGTAATCATCGCCAGTAACTTGGCACGGCTTTCTAGTCCATGTTCTTCATTGGGCATCGACCAAGTGATCCCAACGGCTTGACCGCGTGGTAAGACGGTGACTTTTTGAACTGGTTCGTGTTCTTTGATCAAGGTCATCAGCAAGGCATGACCGATCTCGTGATAAGCAGTCATCCGCTTAAACTTACCATCCATGACGACTTTACCTTCCATCCCCACGATCACGCGATCGATCGCATCATCAATCTCCGAGATCGAGATGGCTTGTTTGTGGCGACGAGCGGCGAAGATTGCTGCCTCATTTAATAAGTTGGCTAAATCTGCGCCAGTAAAGCCTGTAGTCCGCCGCGCCACTGATTCTAGTGAGAGTTCGGGATCGACTTTTTTGTCACGGATATGGATGCGTAAAATCGCCAACCGACCTTTGTAATCGGGCGGATCTACCTGTACCTGTCGATCGAATCGACCGGGACGCAGTAGTGCAGCATCGAGGACATCAGCTCGGTTGGTAGCAGCGATGACGATCACCCCATTATTGCCCTCAAATCCGTCCATCTCGGTTAGTAGTTGATTGAGGGTCTGTTCGCGCTCGTCATTCCCACCACCCATGCCTACGCCCCGCTGACGACCCACTGCATCGATTTCATCGATAAAGACCAAGCAAGGAGCATTCTCTTTGGCTTTTTTAAATAAATCGCGGACGCGAGATGCACCGACACCTACGAACATTTCGACAAATTCCGAACCGGAAATACTAAAAAATGGTACGCCTGCTTCACCCGCGATCGCTTTAGCCATCAAGGTTTTACCCGTTCCTGGCGAACCAACTAGGAGTACGCCTTTGGGAATTTTGGCACCGACGGAGGTAAACCGTTCTGGTTCCTGAAGAAAAGTCACTACCTCTTGGAGTTCTTCCTTAGCTTCTTCAATACCTGCTACATCGTCAAACATCACGCCCGTTTTCGCCTGCATCTGAAAGCGTGCGCGGGATTTCCCAAAACTCATCGCCTGTCCCCCAGCATTCCCAGAGCGGCGGATCACCGCCGATAGGACTGTAATTACGAAAACTAACAGTAGGATGTTGCCGAGTAGTCCAAAAATTGCATTTTTATCAGCAGACTTCTGAACGCCAAATTCGACACCCTTATTATTGAGCTTGTTATACAACTCCGCATTGTCATCTAATAATACCGCTTCTTTAATCCGCAGTTTGTTATTCTCCATGACGGTGACTTTAGCGATCTTGGTGACGGGATCGAGTTCTACCTTTGAGACTACCCCGCGATCGACTTCCTTGAAAAGTTCTCCATAGGTAAGTGTGTTGGGATCGTTTTTGGCAAGCACTGGGCTACCCCAGATTACTCCCAGGACGATCGGCAAGCCAGCCGCTAATTGCCACAATGACTTGGAAAATGGCTTTGATTTCACTTGGGAACTGTTACGCATATATTTATCTTTGTCCTTATACCTGCACCTGATGCTGAGTGTCTGTATTTAGTAGTTAATTGGCAGCTTGACTTGCAATCGAGACTTTAACTTATACCTTCTAGTGTAGCTTCAGTTTTATTATTGCCATATTTGCGGGGGGAATTAACATTCTGGGTGAGTGGATGCAGTTAGTCGTCGATGACTAGGCTACTTTTGCTAGTGGGGAAATTTGCTTGACATCAGTATTGAGGTTGACAAAGTAGAGTTCGATATTGAGATCTGGGTATCGCTCGCGGATTGCCCAATACGCTCGGCTGAGGTATTCAGTATGGGTAGACAGTTCCAATTCGGGATTGTCAGCCAGACTGGGGTCGATCTTGTATTTGTAAACAGCACAATCTTGATGATCGAGAATTAGCACCTTTTTGATCTGATGGAGTCGATAAGAGATATCCAACTGATCCCAAAAGGCTTCAGCATCGTACTGGTGAGGCATCCCACTCAGTGCTAAAGATGCCCCAGCTAAGGCAGTAAAGTCATACTGTCCGCCCAAATTTTGGAGCGACAAAAAGTAACGTTCTGCTTCTAAAATCCGATAATCGATACAACTCAAAACTAGAGCTTTCGGCACTTTTTTTTCGGCTCTAGCCGTAGCAGGAGCGATCGTCAAAGCTGTAGTCAGCACTCCCGCACCAACGAGATGGCGAAGAAATTGACGGCGATTGGTCGTAGCCGCAGCTACACAATCGGGCTGAAAACACTGACAACTATCCCGCATGTTAATTTACTCTAATTAGAAAAATTCAACTCGATTCTCCATTGGTCGTTTGCGAACAAAGGTAATATCTCTTGGATGGCAAAGAAACATTGTGCCGTGCTGTGTAAATCCGTCGCCCAGTGTCAGTTGTTGTACTGTTGCTGGCGGTGTAGCGATTTAGTTAGTGGCGAACAGTTTATTGATATATTCTACCAAAAGCTAGCGTCCTCACCGCAGATTTCTCAGTACGGCGATCGACACCTCAAATCAGACTCTTTGCCGCAGAAACACTCCCAAAGGATCGGGCTAGAAATCGGGTCGGACCGACGATTGACAGGGAAGACACTATGATACAATTGCCGATATCACGGATGAAGTTTAACGAACCTTAATACTGTCTAAAAAATTAGTTACATTCGCCATCGACAAAACGATGGCTGGCATCGAAACATTTATCGCCTCAGAGGCTTCAGTACTAGTATCTGGGACTTCCACAGGCGAATTTGTGCGATCGACCTTTCAATCCTATGTTGTCTATCCAAATGATGTCTGCATCAAATCCCAAGTTGGATGATTTATCACTTACATCAAAGCTCGACTCATCCCAACTGCACAAGATCGCTATAGAGCTGGATTTGGTGGCGATTGCCCTAGCAGCACTGACTCGGATCGAGCAGGTGGAAATGAGGCAAGTCGCCACAGATTTGCAAGTAGAATCGATCGTCTCAGGTTGGATAGATAAATGGTCGCCCGATCGATTTACCTCATCTGGGCAGCTCGATCTCCAACAGTTACGTGCATTAGTATCGATCGTCCATCGTCTCGCGATCGCGCATCAAGCCTTGGTGCGTCGAAATATTACCGATTGGCAGCAGACAGTCCAAGCCGATCGATTACCGCTGCAATCTCCATTACTGGCAGGCTATCTCAACAATTTTATTACCATCTATCAAGCCCACCTCGGTAGTGAGGCTTTGTCATTTGAGGCACTTTCAGAAGCTGCTCTGACCTTGCTACTCGAACTATTATTCTATGGTGGAGCCACTGGACATCAACGACTTTGGGTGGCATTATTACAACGTTCTCAGTCAGCAGTCATTCCCCCTAGTTCAATTTAGGCTAATTATTTTTAGGCATCACCATGGAAAATAACTTGACCCCCCGCACTTACACAACGCCTACCTGCACCCTGATTGTATCTAGCGAACAGCAGCAGCAATCGCCCGTACAACAGCCCCAACCGACCGATTTTAGCCTGCATCTAGATAGTCCCGATGGGGGCGAGTTAGACCGCATCACCTTGATCGGGCAACCCCAGCAATTAGAGGATCTGCACCAGATCGTCAGCCAATACATCGCCGATACGATCGCCAAATTCCCGCGACTCACCATTCACCCCAACATCCCGCCCGCACCATCTGAGCCAGCGCGAATCGAGATCGATAAGACTTCCCTGAGCGATCCGTCACATCCCGATCTTGATATCCGCTCCTCCAGATTGGGGATACTCAAAAATTTACCAGGATTGCGGAATAGTTTGGCAAAATTTGTGCCAACTACTAACAAAAACCTTCAATCGGATCTCGATTCCAAACCGAGTATTTCCAACTTAGTACGTGGTGGGAACAACCCGATCGATCGAACTGGACACCCAGACGAGATCGCCCAGCCCGCAACGTCCAGCTCGGCAAGTCAGGACGCAGCCACCACACCATATCTAACTGGCACTGGCAATCGCTCTTTGGATCATCAACTCTATTTAGGTAATTTAGCAACTCCAACATCTGGTGAAGT
>JAJAZF010000295.1 GCA_026785875.1 Chamaesiphon sp.
ACACCTTGAAATATTTCAAGGAAAGACCAGATTGTCAATGACGCAACAGCTACAAAATCTAATCCGGTATACAGATCGCCTTGTGGAAAAACTAACTTGAGGATACTCGCTGTAAACCAAATAATAATGGGTAAGTTTGGTGGTTGAGCAATGACAAAATCGCCTTTATCGTCTCTAAAAATTTTATCTAAAGATGTTTTTTTCATAATTTAATAAAGATCCGAATTACTCAAAGCTATTTAGGCAACAAAAGTCCATTCGATCGAGCTTATCGGCGCATGTTTGAGCGATTCAACTAATTCTTTATCGCTCTGGAACTTCATCTGAGTCAGATACGAGGCATCGACGCGGACGGTAAATTTTTCATCCTTAAACGGCCAAGGCTTGACAGTTAGAGTCTTATCACCACGTTGGATGATGTCGTGCTGTTCGCCTGTCGGCCCTTTGGCGATTTCGAGCCAACGTTCGCCATCAGGAATCTGCTGTTGACACAAGATCAGCGATAATCTGTCGCAGCACTGCATCTTGGCATAAGCTGTTTCGGCATCAGCCTCACTAATCCCCAGACTTTCGCGCCAGGTTTGGCGTAGCTCGATTTGCTTGTCCAAAAACTCATCGAGTTCGGGCATCTCACCCCGCTTACCTTCACTCAAAAAACTCATGTGCATCGACACCAGTAAAGCTACCCATCGCCCCCGATAGAGGGCATTTTCAATATGCTCGTAGAGTGGAGCCACCGAGAAATCCTCACCACCTAGTGTAAAGTCTAGTGGGGCACCTGCTTTGGTGAGGTGGTCGCCTTGCCATTCGCGCTCCAAGTCATCATGATGGGCGATCGCGGCGATCGTATCCACCAATCGGGATGTATCATCAGGGGTATCCCAATACCCAGCAATTTGCGCCGCTAGTAGCGCATGAGCGCGATGATAAATAATTTCCCAGCCGTCATCAGTCAGGTTAACTATCATGAACTTCGATCGATCGTAAAGTGATTAACTAGTTATAGATACTTGGTGAAAACTGTCTGCGCTATTGTTCTGACTTCGGCGGAGATCTTTACCCCCCATTCCCCCTTATAAAGGGGGGCTTTCGCTTCCTCCCCTTCCCTTGGAAGGGGAGACTCTTGCCCCCTCCCCTTTATAAGGGGAGGGCTGGGGTGGGGTAAAGATCTCCGCAGCATACACAAAAGACAGCAACTAGCTACTCATTAGCGTGTTGCGCCTTCCCTGCTTCCTTGGTGTCATGGTCTTCCTTGAGCCGAGACACGACATTAAATGCGTCCGCTGTTGGGGGTGACGCATCTTCCTCTACGCCTTCGGTTGGGCCGCCAATTTCATGCCAAGCGGCTAATCCGCCCATAATATGAGTTACGGCTTCAAAGCCAGCAACTCTGAGCATCTGAGCGGCTTCATGCGCTTGCTCGTCAGTGTCACCGTAGATGTAGGTATCGTGCTTGCGCTGGAGTGTGGAATTGAGTTCTGCCAACTGCTCCATCGGCATCGAGATCGCCCCAGTGATGCGGCCCTGGTTGAAAGATTCATGTGCGCGGATATCCACGATCGAGAGTGCTGGTTCGCCCCACTCTAACCGCTTTTTGAGGTCGTAGGCAGTCGATTCTTCTTGGAGAACTACTGGTGTGGGTGTGAGGTTGCCTAAAGCATCTTGCACGCCTTCAACAATATCGTGTAAATTTGCCATGAGAATTTAGATCCCTAAATTTCAACACTACATCTACAGCATTACAGAATTTGCTCTAAATCACTTCTACCTTTAGGTAGATTGGTCGAGCCGATCGTTAAATTAATCGATCATTGATAATTATCGGCCGGAACCTCAATCGCGACAAGTTTGCTCAAGGATTTGCCAAGTGTGTAGTTGCTACATCAACATCGGAGCGCAAAATATGTCGATCGAAGTTGGCAATAGTCCTAAAGCATCCTTCACCACAGGTGTAGAGCAGTTGCGTCAAGGCGATTTCCCACATGCGATCGACAGCTTCGCGTGCCATCCCACTTAGATCCTAATCATCGATTTAGCATAGCCGCTCTCACCGAGCGCAATTACCTCATACTCGGTACTTCACACTCTATAATGGACGGATACCGTAAACCATTCAGCATTTACCACTGTGGCAGCACCAGGAAACTATAAAAATACCGTAAATCTACCCCAGACTGAGTTTGATATGCGCGCCAATGCTGTCAAACGGGAACCCGAACTGCAAAAATTCTGGGCAGACGAGCAGATTTTTGAACGGCTGTCACAGTCCAATCCTGGCGAGATTTTTGTGCTGCATGATGGCCCGCCTTATGCCAATGGTACGCTACACATGGGTCACGCGCTCAATAAGACGCTCAAGGATATCATCAACCGTTACCAATTGCTCAACGGGCGGAAGGTGCGCTATGTTCCTGGCTGGGATTGTCACGGACTGCCGATCGAGCTTAAAGTAATCCAAGATATGAAGCCGGAGGAGCGTCGCAATCTCTCACCGCTAGAACTGCGTCACAAGGCGGCGGCATTTGCGCTGAAAACGGTTGAGGCACAAAAGCTCGGTTTCAAACGGATGGGTGTCTGGGGTGAATGGGATCGGCCATACCTGACGCTGCAACCGGAATACGAAGCCGCTCAAATCGGTGTGTTCGGGCAAATGGTATTGAAAGGGTATATCTATCGTGGTTTGAAACCCGTTCACTGGAGTCCCAGTTCTAAGACTGCGTTGGCAGAAGCCGAGCTAGAATATCCCGAAGGACACGTTTCGCGCAGCATTTTCGCAGCATTTAAAGTCACTCACGTTACAGATACTGCCAGAGCGGTTTTGGAGCCATATCAGGACGATCTAGCTGTCGCGATCTGGACGACTACGCCGTGGACGATTCCAGCGAATCTGGCTGTGGCGGTGAATCCCGAACTGAACTACGCGATCGTCGAAGTCGCCGGGCGAGAGGACAATCATTACAGTGGCTGTAAATATGCGATCGTGGCTGCGGATATGGTTGAGGGTTTAGCCGCTAAATTGAATCTCACCTTGACTCACAAAGCGGTCATCAAAGGTGCAGATTTAGAACACACTACCTACAAACATCCACTCTACGATCGCCAGAGTCCGATTATCATCGGTGGTGACTATATCACGACTGAATCGGGGACTGGTTTGGTTCACACTGCACCAGGGCACGGTCAAGAAGATTATATCGTGGGTCAGAAATATGGGCTAGCAATTCTGGCACCTGTAGATGGCGATGGAAATTTCACAGAGGAAGCGGGAGAATTATTTAAAGGTGCTAATGTTTTAGGCGATGGTAATGAGTTAGTAATTCAAGCATTGCTCGAACAAAATGCCCTAATTAAGGAAGAAGCCTATCCACACAAATATCCCTACGATTGGCGAACCAAGAAGCCGACAATCTTCCGCGCTACCGAACAGTGGTTTGCATCGGTACAAGGTTTTAAAGAAGAGGCTCTCAAAGCAATTTCGGCAGTAGAATGGATTCCCGCTCAAGGTGAGAATCGGATCAGACCGATGGTAGCAGAAAGATCTGACTGGTGTATCTCCCGTCAGCGGAGTTGGGGTGTGCCAATTCCAGTTTTTTATGATAATGAAACTAACGAACCATTACTAACAGCAGAAACCATCAACCATGTTCAAAATATCTTCCGCGAACATGGTTCCAATGCGTGGTATTCGATGTCGGTTGAGGAATTATTACCCGAAGCTTATCGTCACAATGGACGCAGCTATCGGCTAGGGACAGATACGATGGATGTCTGGTTTGATTCTGGCTCCTCCTGGGCGGCGGTAGCCCAACAACGAGACAATCTCGCCTATCCAGCCGATATGTATCTCGAAGGCTCAGATCAACATCGGGGCTGGTTCCAATCTAGTTTACTCACTAGCGTCGCCAATAATGGCATCGCTCCATTTAAAACCGTCCTCACTCACGGCTTTGTGCTGGATGAAAAGGGACGGAAAATGAGTAAATCATTGGGAAATATTATCGATCCAATGGTGGTGATGGATGGAGGTAAAAATCCCCAGAAAGATCCGGCTTACGGTGCAGATGTCGTCCGGTTGTGGGTATCATCAGTAGATTATTCTAATGATGTATTAATCGGCTCGACTGTCCTCAAACAGTTGTCTGATGCTTCCCGCAAAATTCGGAACACAGCTCGATTCCTGCTCGGAAATCTCCACGACTTCGATCCGGCGAAAGATGCCGTTCCCTACGCCGAATTACCAGAACTCGATCGATATATGTTGCACCGGATGAGTGCAGTATTTACCGAAATTACCGAATCATTCGATCGCTATCAATTCTTTAAATTCTTCCAAACAATTCAGAATTTCTGTATTGTCGATCTGTCCAATTTCTATCTAGATATCGCTAAAGATCGGCTATATATCAGCGCACCTGACTCCTTCCGTCGCCGCAGTTGTCAGACGGTACTAGCTATTATCCTCGAAAATCTCACCCGCGCGATCGCACCCGTCCTCTGTCATCTAGCCGAAGATATCTGGCAATACTTGCCCTATCCCACCCCTTATAAATCCGTATTTGAGTCCGGTTGGGTAAAACTCGATCCACAGTGGTCACAGCCGGATCTAGCAGTCACTTGGGACAAAATTCGCGACCTGCGGACAGATGTAAATAAGGTGATGGAACAGGCGCGAACTGATAAAGCGATCGGTTCTTCGCTGGAAGCTAAGGTGTTATTGCAGGTGGAAGATCCGATCTTGCGAGCCAAATTAGAGGAGTTGTCGTTCTATACGTCCGTACCTATCCCTAATTCGGCACCCACCCCTAGCCCATCCCAGGAGGGGAGCATGAGGGGAGAATTAGTTAGTGCTTCTCGGACTCCGACGATCGATCGATTAGTCAGTAGCCCCCAACTAGGATCGGTGCAAGAACTGTTGCACACTGGGGGAAAAGTTATCGATGGAGCGATCGATATTGTCAGTGAGATTTACGACAGACAGCGATCGTCGCTGATTAATCTACTATTACTATTAGCTGGGGGAATCAGCTTGTATGTTGTCATCGGATTGATGGAAGTAATTAATCGCATCCCCTTATTTGAAACTGTCTTAAAATCTGTGGGGATAGTGATGAGTGGGTTATTTGTGGTGCGTAATTTGTGGGCAACAGATAAACGTCAACAAACAATCGATCGAGTAATTGCTTATAAGAATACGATCGTCGGTACCCAATCTTATCCGACACGGACAGTATCTTCAGTCGAACCGACAGGGGAATTAGCAACGAGCGCACCGACAAATGCAGCCATCAAAACCCACGCATCCCAACCCAAATCTAATGGCATCGACGAACTGCGGTACCTGTTCCTCGCGTCTCAAGTTGAGCTAATCGACGATGCGAGTAAACTCGAAGGATTGCAACATCAGACAACGATTGAAGGTGGCAAAATTGGGGTAATCACAGCAGAGGGCGTAAAATGCGATCGCTGTTGGAATTATTCACCCACTATCGGAGATAGTAGCGAACATCCTACCGTTTGCGATCGATGTGTTGATGCTTTAGCAGGTAAATTTTAATCGCATCTCTGAAAGATCGTAACTTTCGATCGAACCTGCTTACCACTTATGTTGATGATATAATTTAGATGTGGACAAATAAAGTCAAAGGTTAATTATGATGAGTCCAGAACTAGAAAATATTCTCAGTCAGGCTCAGAAACTAGATCGCCAGTCTCAGCTGCAACTAATTAGCCGCCTCTCAAACCAAACTCAGCCAGAACCCAAAGATCGAACGGAGAATCCTTGGCTGGCTGTTGCAGGTAGTCTAGTTGACGATCCATTATTCGATGATTATCTGGCTGAGATCGATCGCTATCGGCAAGAACTTGATTCACTCGAAGAAAGCTCCGCTGCATGAATCGCTATACTCTCGATACCGACCATCTCACTCTACTAAAACGCAATCATCCCATCGTTCGATCGAAGATTAGCTTGATTCCCCCAGAAACTATTTTTGTGACGATCGTCACAATTGAAGAACAGTTGCGTGGTCGGTTGGCTGTCATTAGCAAAATTGCTAATCAGCCCGAAAGATTCAGCATTGCTTATGATTATCTTTTTGACAGCTTCCTAGATTTTTACAATCTCAATTTACTTAGATTCGACCCGGTTGCCGTCGATTATTTTCAACAGTTCAGACGACAAAAAATTCGGATTGGCAGCCAAGACCTTAAAATCGCCAGTATTACCATTTCTCAACAGGCAACGCTCGTAACTCGCAATCATCGAGATTTTATCCAAGTTCCAGGTTTACAACTCGCAGATTGGTCGATCCTTTGAGGGAGAGGTTCCCTCTAGGAGTATTTTTCCATTGTAAAAGTAGTAACTAATTAGATTTTTTTCACTGGACTTTGCAGCGAGCATTATCGATCGCCCTTGCTAGCATACAGATTACCGACTTCTTTAAGAAGTCGGTAATCTTGCATGGGTTATGTTATTGACGGTTGACTTTTCGCTTCGAGATTTTCTAGACGACTCTTGAGTTCCTGATTAGTTTTCTTGACTTCTTCCAACTCCTCGCGCAACTGTTTGACTGCTACATCCGAGCCGATTTTCTGCTGTACCTTCTGAACCCCTTCATCAGCCATCCGCTTGACGCGTCCGTCGGGACTTTGGGTGGCTAAACCTTG
>JAJAZF010000296.1 GCA_026785875.1 Chamaesiphon sp.
CATCCCTTTTTCGCGAATTACCTGGACTTGATTGATACCTGGTAGGGCATACTCGATCGGATCTTCAGCCGTACTAATATTCACGCCAGGGTCGTTTTGTTCTGCCAGCAGCGAGTAAAGCGTCGTCGATTTACCAGAACCCGTCGGTCCGGTGACTAGAATCAATCCAAACGGACGACTACCCATCGCGCGGACGATTTCCAGCGTCGGTAAATCGCTAATTAATTTATCCAAACCGAGTTGGGTTGAGGAATTATCCAAAATCCGCATACAGACTTTTTCCCCATAGCGGCTGGGAAGAGTACTCATCCGAAAGTCTACTTTCCGACCCTCAAATGTCCGGCGAATCCGACCATCTTGAGGCAACCGTCGCTCGGCGATATCCAATTCAGCAATGATTTTGAAGCGGGAGATAACTGCTGGAATGATATGTTTCGGCAGAATTGGGAAAGCCTGACGCAATACCCCATCCTTCCGAAACCTGACTCTCAAGCCCTCTTCCTGCGGCTCAATGTGGATATCCGAAACTTTTTCCATCAAACCTTTAGCAAGAATTTGGTTGACCAACTTGACAACGGGGGCAGCTTCTGCGCCTTGAACGTCGATCTCATCGTCGAGTTCTGCTTCGGCATTGCCTAGCTCTGGCGTATCAAAGTTTTCAATTTCGACACTGAGATTTTTTTTGGAATTATCCGCCGCATCCTGCTGAATGCGTTCGTCTAAATAGCCATCGAGGAGTTTTTGATAATCTTCAGGTGCAATCACCTCACTCCGCCAAGAAATGCCATGAGGACGGAGAATTTTGTCTAAATCATTTTTTGCTTGAAGATCGTCAGGCTTGACCATCGCCACTGTCAGCACTGGCGGCTCTCCTTCCAGTTTACCGATCGGTAGTAATTTAAGTTGCCGACAACTATCAGCAGAGATAAAAGTATTAATTAATTCCCGAACTTGGAGCTTGTTGATGTGGTTGGATGCGATGTCCACCGCATTCAATCCATAGACAATTTTTAGTTCAAATAACTGTTGTTTTTTATATTGGTGCTGTAACTCCGCAGGCAAAGATTTGCCTGTCAGGGACTCCAAAACCTCCGTCAGTGGATGGTTATTGACCCGACTATCAACCAATGCTTGCTTGAGCTGTTCCGCATTGACATAACCTGCCTGAATCAGCTTATTACCGAAAGGAGAAAAGCCATTGCGGACGATTAATGCCCGTTTGGGGGATGAAGATTGGGTCATAGCTACTGTAGTGATCTCCTTAGTTTTACAGTATGCCCACAGATCGACTGGATCTACTCATTCGATCGAAATCTGCTAACTTGATGAATAGATTTCGATCGTGTTCCTCAACCGATCCGGCATCTGTCGATGTGTTCAAACCTCAGGCGAACGGCGAACAGATCCCTCAGATGGGAACGACCAGTGCTAGTTTAGGTCGATAAGTTGGGCATTATGGAGATAAGACCATTCGACTTGGTTGCATAATTCAAGCTGGTCAGATTGCCGACTGTAAATTTCGACTCTCTACGGAGAACCGCATCTTCATAAAACGAACGATCGCACCAAATCAGATTTATACTCAAAAAGGCGGATTCACTGAATTAGCCTGTCTTACAAATATATATTTAACGTATATATTTAAGGATTGATTTTCCGTAGAGAAGACCATGCCAACGCGTAGCGTCGCTGTTGGCACGAACACCTCAAGTGAACGTAGCCTCTTCAATGGAGAATCTAGATCGAAATTGCCTAGTCTGTCTGTTAACTGGAATGAATAAACGATGAGCGAAAACCCACAACAGCCAAGTAGACCAGATGATGAGACGATCTCATCACCACTACCCTCAGCAAATA
>JAJAZF010000297.1 GCA_026785875.1 Chamaesiphon sp.
GGAATTTCAGCCGCTAGATGGAACTGCTCTAATTGTAATAATTCAAAAATTGGGTTATCCAGGATGGCTTCAGGAAAGTCAATCCCCAATTGCCAGAGGATATCTGTTGGGGTATTTGGGTTACTAGCGACTAATCGCCGCAGTTCCCAATCTGTCTGGGCTGCGATTTGTCGCAGTAATTGTGGATCGGTATCAGGGTTGCTTGCCATCTGCGCTGCTGACGCATCTGGAGCTACTGTTATCGTAGCTTTGTCTACTAGCTGTATCGTTGTTTCCATACTCGGTTTACCAATCTCTCGCTTACTCACTCATCGATTAGAGTACCCAGACAGAAACCTAAAGATGAAGGTTGTGAAAATAATTTATAGAACCCATTTGAGATCTTCTGGTGAGGAGGGCGGGTTTATTCAATATTGATCGGTAAAATCGATATCAGCTAGCATAAACCCGCCCCTACGAGTTATAAAAAATGTACCATGCACTAATTTATGGATCTGTAGATGGCTTTGTTTATGCTAATAATTTCCGCCAAGCACTGCTAAATTAGACCAAACCCGCCCATCCTCACCAATATCTGTCGAAGCTTGCGCGCCGCCGAGGCGGTCGATTCATCCTCAAAAGATCTCAAATGGGTTCTATAGAAAGTTGAGAGCTTTAGCTGGAAATTCAACTCTCTATTTCAGTAGTTTTGCTTAATTCGATCGTTAAGGGGAGTATTTTTTTTAGATTGAAGCTAATAAAATATCAACGCTACTTTGGACAAAATCGGAGCTTTAAATTTTTAGAAATGTCGATCGCAGGTGAATTTTTTAGGGGATCGTACTGTGAGAATCATCCACTTCGCAAGCTCCAATACTCACCCAAGTACTGGAAATCTGACCATTGACATTGTGATACCACTCTTTTTTCCAGATTGGTGCTTGATGCTTGAGTGTATCGATCGCATATTTACACGCCTCAAACGCCTCACCCCGATGGGGACATCCCACAGCCACAAGCACACTGATTTCGCCGATTTTTAACTTACCCACTCGGTGGTAAATGACAATCCGATTAGCTTCTGTCCATTTGCTACGAATCTCTAACCCAATGGCGGCAAATACCCGCATCGCCATTGGCTCATAAGCTTGATATTCTAAATATTCTACTGCTTGTCCGTCAGTGCGATCGCGAACTGTACCGCTCATGATGACTACAGCTCCATTTCCTGGTGCATCAGCTAGCTGGTAGACTTCATCTAAAGATAAGGGTGCAAAACCGATCGCGAATCGATCGTCAGGATGAGCCGAGACTTGAGTGATAGGGGTATTTGTCATCATCGATATGAAATATATTGTAAAAATATCATCAACGTGATATATTTGGAAATATCGGTTAATAGCCGTGACGTGGATAGGTGGCTGAGTGGTCGAAAGCGGCACACTGCTAATGTGTTATGGGAGTGATCCCATCGAGGGTTCGAATCCCTCCCTGTCCGTTGTTAAATCATCGTCTAAATCAAAGAGTAGGGGCAATTCATGAATTGCCCCCTACTCTTTTTTGTTACCTATTTCAGTACTGGAAACGCTGCCCGTTCCAGAGCGAATTTTTCAGCAGCGCGTTCGGCTGCGAGTAAGTCCAATTGCTGCCAAACTTTCGCCAGCAGTGGCTCCAAACCCGTGCGAGTTGCTGAGGAAATTAGAAATACTTCCTGTTGGGCGACTTCACTCAAAGCTTGAGCGATTTCTGCCACTTCCTCATCATCTACAGCATCAATCTTGCTCAAAGCTAAGATTTGGGGGCGAGTGACCAGAGACTCACTATAAGCAGTCAACTCTTGTCGAATCGTCTGATAGGCACCGATCGGATCGTCGCCAGTTGCCTCGACTAGGTGTAATAATACTCGTGTGCGCTCGATGTGTCGGAGGAAATCATGTCCCAAACCCGCACCTTGAGACGCACCCTCGATCAATCCAGGAATATCTGCAAATAACGTACCATCGCCTGAGGGTTTCCTGACGACACCCAAATTGGGAACTAGGGTTGTAAAGGGATAATCAGCTACTTTCGGACG
Organism: Chamaesiphon sp.; assembly: GCA_026785875.1. GTDB lineage: Bacteria > Cyanobacteriota > Cyanobacteriia > Cyanobacteriales > Chamaesiphonaceae > Chamaesiphon. The sequence continues at coordinate 2,054 of JAJAZF010000297.1, forward strand.
TGCAGCGGAGAGGGCGGAGATGAGAGTAGATTTACCAGCATTTGGCAAACCAATAATCCCGACTTCGGCTAATAATTTCAGTTCCAGCCGAATCCGCTTTTGCTGCGATAGTTGCCCAGGTAATGCGTATTCAGGAGCGCGGTTACTATTACTCAAAAAGTGAGCGTTACCCAATCCACCTTTACCACCAGTAACAACTCGAAAAGTCTGTCCTGGCTCCACTAAATCGACCAACAGTTCATCGTTTGCCGTATCGTAAATCATCGTACCGCAAGGTACATCAATATTTAGGTCGTCACCGGACGCGCCAGTGCAATTACTCGAACCACCTTTACCGCCGTTTTCCGCTTTGAAGCGACGGTTGTACCGAAAATCTAACAAGGTTTGGAGGTGTTCGACAGCAGTAAATAACACTGAGCCGCCTTTACCACCGTTACCGCCGGAAGGACCCCCAGCCGGAACGTATTTTTCCCGCCGAAAGGTGACTATCCCATCGCCGCCACTTCCTGATTCTACTTCTACTTCTGCGAGATCGATGAATTGCATGGTTCGGGCGATTGGGTATAAATGAGTCAGGCTTTATTTTAACTCACTATCTTGGAGAGGATATGATTTAGCGATAATTTCTCATAGTGCGGGTTCGTCGGGGCTTTGTTTATGCTCAAAATTATCGTCACAATTAGATTAAAGCAAACCCGCCCTAACCTCGCCAATAAATCTCGATCTCGGAGCGTCGGTACCGAATCGAATCTTAGTCCTAGCAATTATCTTGAGTGGGAAGATCGATCAATCTTCCCACATCTGCGAGATCGGAATTCTTTGCCCAGACTTTGCTTCCTGCAAAGCTCTTCTCAAACTTGCTTTAACCTCCTCAATCGGCATAGGGAGCATCCCAATCATGCGAGTGAAATTATTAAGCTGAACAAGAGCTGAAAAGTAGCTGGCGATGGCATTTATTGAACATGCAGCAGCTCTCGGTAGTTTTTATTCACCTCAATCTTAATAACTTTTTTTAACTTAAAGA
>JAJAZF010000298.1 GCA_026785875.1 Chamaesiphon sp.
CATCTCAGGGGCTAGCATTAGAATTAGTCTCGATCCAATTATAGTATTTATGTATTGGTGCAAGATGTGAGCTTAATTAGTTGATAGTTGATAGTTGATAGCGAGGTTTTTAGGATGGGGATTTAGACCTGCTAGGCTTTGTCCCCCGAAGCGACGTTTCGGGATGAGAGATTTGCGGGCAGATCCTCTGTCCGCAAACTCTCTCGGGAAGCTTCCCCCCTAGAGCTTCGCGCCCCAGCATCCTCAAAACAATCCACCTCAAGGTGTCGTGTCGGGTGACCCGACGCGTGGGGATTTAAACCCCTAGGCTGCGTTAACAGCCACAACTCATCGCCAAAGGGGCACATTGTTACACGATTGACATCTCAGGGTGCCTGTTGTGGGTACCCTGTAGTGGGGTGACTAATGCCGATCGACTGGTATCGCCAGACAAGACACAATCAGTGTACTCTCATCACCTAATTCCGTACTACCATCCAAACTGTGAGTTAAATTAGTGATGCTCCCAAGATTCCGTCATTTGAACCCTCCCCAGATCTGATAAAGCTTTGTATAGTATGAGTAGGTGAGCCTATTACCGAGCGTCCTAAAAGTCGGAGATTTGTGTTCCAACATTTCAAGCAAGACTTAAAAAATGATTTAATTGCTGGATTGCTGGTGGTGATTCCACTTGCGACTACGATCTGGCTGTCGATTAATGTGGCAACATGGGTAGTCAATTTTTTGACAAGTATTCCCAAGCAAATCAATCCCTTTGATGGGCTGCATCCCATCCTAGTATCTGTATTGAACTTATTGGTGGGACTAACTGCACCCTTGCTGACAATCCTCCTGATTGGATTGATGGCGCGAAATATTGCTGGTAAGTGGTTATTGGATTTTGGGGAACGCTTGCTCCAAGCAATTCCACTTGCTGGTGCAGTTTATAAAACACTCAAACAATTGCTAGAAACCCTGCTCAAGGATTCGGGCAACAAATTCCGGCGGGTGGTGTTGGTAGAATACCCTCGGCGGGGGATTTGGGCACTAGCGTTTGTGACTGGGACGATCGATGGTGAGATTCAGTCACAAATGCCACAGGGAATGTTGAATCTATTTATTCCCACTACTCCGAACCCCACCACAGGCTGGTATGCAGTAGTAGCAGAACAAGATGTTCTGGATTTGAAAATGTCGATCGAGGATGCGTTTAAGGTAGTTATTTCTGGTGGGATCGTCAATCCTGGTAATGTAGCAGTAGCAGCTCTGAGTTCTAATCAGACACCTAAGGTCGATCCTCCACTGACTAATGTGTTATCTGCCCCCATTGCTCAGGAGGACAACTTATAATTCATCGTTGCTCATGGATCTTTATCTGAAGATAGCTACCCAGATTCAAAAATTTATTAAAGACGATTTAATTTATATCCCTTCAGAAATGGAGGGTAAAATTTTGCGTGTAGAAGTGCCAATTCCGACCTTAGAACCTTTAAGCTGGCTAGAACGACAAAAATCAGATATTAAGACATATTGGTGCGATCGGCAAGGTGACTTTACCATGGCTGGAGTGGGGATGCTCGATGAGATCGCTGGCGATATCCCGATCGACTATCCAACTATTTTTGGACGGTTAAGACAGAATTTATCACCTTTATTTCCTCAAGTTCGATACTATGGTGGCATCGGCTTTAGTCAAGATCGATCGATCGATCCAAATTGGAAACTTTTTGGTAATTATCGATTTATCGTACCCAGATTTGAGCTGTGGACAGACGGAATTAATACTTTTTTTGCCTGTAATTTTAGAGCGAGTTCTGGGGATAATTTTGATTCGGACTTGGATTCTGCGCCGGAGAGACTCCGCCAACGAGAACTAGATTCGATCTTAGCCCAATTAACTCAACTCGATTTTACTCCCTCCGAGATTGGCTCGCTCCCGCTCCAGATCGATCGAGTAGATCTACCAAATCGCGATGATTGGCAACGAAATATTGATTTGGCACTGGCTAAATTTACAGATTTAGCTCTAGACAAAATTGTCTTAGCAAGACAGTCAACGCTAACATTTGCCGCCGATCTCCAGCCGCAATCACTCTTGCGATCGCTAAAACCTAATAATCCGCATAGTTATCATTTTTGCTTCCAAATTAATCCCCACATCGCATTTATCGGGACTTCTCCAGAACGACTATATTATCGTCAAGATCGATTATTAAAAACTGAAGCTATTGCTGGCACTCGTCAGCGGGGAGAATCTGCCACGATCGATCGCCAATTGAGCGACAATCTTCGCAATTCACCCAAAGATCTCCACGAGCATCAATTAGTAGTCAATAATTTACAGACGATTTTAAATGAACTTTGTGATTCAGTCACAATCGATCGAGAATTGACTATTCTCAAGCTCAATAAAGTTCAGCACTTGTATACGCAGTGTGATGGTGTGTTAAAGTCCCACCTGACTGATGCGGATATTTTGCCCAAGCTCCATCCTACACCCGCTGTCGGAGGTGTTCCCCGCACTCAAGCCTTGAAATTGATTGAAGAACTAGAACCATTCGCGCGGGGCTGGTATGCGGCTCCTGTGGGGTGGGTTGGTTATGATGAGACTGAGTTTGCAGTTGCCATTCGATCGGGTTCGATCGATGGCGATCGATTATTATTATTTGCAGGTGCTGGAATCGTTAAAGGTTCACGATCTGAGGAAGAATGGGCAGAAGTCGAAAATAAAATTCGCCACTTCACCGACTTATTTACCGAGCTACCACCCCAACAGATTTCCGATTTATCATTGGCGTAAGATATATCTAGTCACGCCTGTTGACGATCTCGATCGCATCCGTTGGCATCATCCTGAACTAGAGAGAATCGATCGCATATTGAGCAATGAGGATAGTTAATTTTGCACGCTCCATCTCAGATAACTCTGTCCAATCTAAAGGTCTAACAATATTATCAGGATTATCTACACCAGGATTGCAACGCATTGCATAAGCATAAGGACGAGCCATCACCAATAGATCGTCAATTGCCCAATTCGATAGCAAATCTTGAACCGATTTGACTAATTGCTCTACAGGTTCGAGATTGCTAGTTGCCAAACTGCCAACGTTAGCCGCAATTTGAGCTAGCCACTGTTGGGGTACTCTAGCACCAAACTTGCTAGTAAGTGCTGCAAGTGGACTTAGCTCCGAGTCAGAACTGGCTGCATCCCAACAAGATTGAATGCTAGTAAAAAAAGATTCAGACTGCTGAGTGATTTCTCGCTCCGACCAATCATCCAAACTAAAATAACGATCCGATTGAGTATAGTAGTCGGCTGTTTCTGGGTCGGCGGGATTCCACGGATAGTCAAGCGTAGGCGATGCAAGGAGGCAGTCGATTAATTCAGCTTCAGCTTCAGATGAATTGTAGTGGTCGGGTTGAGAATTAAATGACATAGTTGCACTCCTTGCATGTACGACGGGGTTTAGTAATTAGTATATTAATTAATTAATGTGAAACTTAATAACTTCTGGGAACTTTTTAGAAATTAAGTCAATCTGAAAGTGATTAAGCTCTGTCGTTAACTACATTCTACCCATTGCTGATTCCGTAAAGATGGAAAATCCGCTGAGGACGATCGAGTAGTTAGTAGTATATTACCCGCTGGAAAACTTCAATTAATCCATCGATCGAGTGAGATGTCTTTGATTTTAACGTTGTGTGGGAGTGAAGACTCGATCGAGCTATCTGTGCGAACTGAAATTTATTGTAGCATCAAGTGAATTTAATCGATCTAATGTTTAAAACTTCCAGACAGTGAATTTTTGAACCTCACTGTTCACAGTCACCAGATCGAGCAAAATGGTGTCGGAAAACAGTCGGGGTAATGCACACTACGATAATCGATCGGGGGATTTGCCGATGATGGATCTATGGTAAATTACCCAAAATGCTGCGGATTTTTGGCGATCAGGCAGCGCAACCAGCACAAGCAGGGCAGATGAAGACGATAATTTTCAGTAACTTTAAATAACATATAAGTATGGCAAATATCTGTTTATTTAATATTTGCTTAATATTTTACGGCTAGGAATTAAATCTAGAGCTATGCTAGAAGGGTTAGCCGATAGAGAGCGAGGTATCGATCCCTCGAATAAGGCATGGAAAATAGGAGTCCATCCGCAATTATCAACGATTTACCAGTACCTCCCCATCCGATTGAGGGACTACACTGCTGCTGCGACGAACAGTCAATCTTACTAGATTTAGTTACAGATGCAGTCTTTAGGTGGTCGATTGAGGGACAGATAAAATATTGGAATCGAAGTGCTCAAGCGATCTATGGATGGCAAGCTGAGGCGGCAATTGGCAAGCAGATAACGGATTTGCTCTATCATCTGGAAGATCCGCATTATCAAGCGGCGATCGTCCAGACACTCGATCGAGGAGAATGGAGTGGGGAACTCGATCTATTAACTAGGGAAGGCAAAAGCATCACTGTCGCGAGTCATTGGTACCTAGTTGCGGCGACTGATAGCACACCACAATCGATTCTGACGATCGATTCGGATATTACCCAACAGAAACTATTAGAACGGCAATTTTTGCACGCCCAACGCCTGGAAAATCTCGGCACACTTGCCAGTGGTATTGCCCACGATCTCAATAATATTCTTACGCCGATCGTCGCTATTACCGAGCTGCTGCCACTGAGAATAAAAAATTTAGACGAGCGCACTCAGAAATTACTCGTTACCCTAGCCGAAAATTCTCAACGTGGACGGGAATTAGTCGCTCAAATTCTCACTTTTGCTAGAGGCGGGGATGGCGAACATACAATCCTGCAACCTCGCTATTTACTAGCAGAAGTATTGCAGATCGCTAGACAAACTTTTCCCAGATCGATCGAAATTAGCCTCCAAATTGAGAGTAGTAACCTCTGGACATTATCCGCCAATGCTACCCAACTCCATCAAGTACTGATTAACTTGTGTGTCAATGCCCGCGATGCGATGCCAGAGGGGGGTGAATTGACGATGATGGCAGAGAATATTATTTTGAGTGATGAGTATCCAAAACTGTCTCCTGATACTCGTGGAGGAGCTTATGTCGCGATTACCGTAGCCGATACCGGAGTGGGAATCCAGCCAGAATTATTGGAGCGAATTTTTGAACCATTTTTTACCACCAAGGCGATTGGTAAAGGAACTGGGTTGGGACTTTCGACAGTCCGCACCATCGTTAATAATCACCACGGATTTGTGGATGTTTTCAGTCAAGTCGATAAAGGGACACAATTTAGATTTTATTTGCCAGCAACAACACAAATGGAACCCGAGTACGTTCACTCGATCTTACCGAAACTTACAGGCAAAGGTGAATTGATTTTGATCGTGGATGACGAACCATCAATTCGCGAAATTCTCAGTACCACGCTCGAATCCTATCAGTATCGGAGTATCACCGCTTGCAACAGTCAACAAGCGATCGAATTGTACACTCAACGCCATCACGAAATTCGCACGATTTTGTTAGATTATATGATGCCTGGTGGCGATCCGATCGACACGCTCGCTCAATTTCACTCGATCGATCCCCATGTGCGGGCGATCCTGATGAGTGGATTGTCCGCCCACGAAATCGCTGCTCAAAATCATGCCACAATTAAAGCCTTTCTGCCAAAACCCTTCAGTACTCAAGATTTACTTTATACTCTTAAAGCTGTTTTGACTTAGAACGAGCTGGGCGGGCAATGCCCACGATTTAGGCTTCAGTTATCAATTATCAATTATCAATTATCAATTATCAATTATCAATTATTTAAGTAACCCTAACTGCTGATAAATACCCTCATCAACTTTAGCTTTGAGAGATCTACCCAAGCGATTTTTTTTCTGTGCTATTTGTAAACAGATCGCAGTCGGACACAGATAAGCCGAGCGTCCCTGGAGTGTTTTGTCTAGCTCGATGGTAACGGTATGTGAGGGGTGAGATCTTACTACTCGCCAAAACTCATTTCTCGGCGCAAGTTTGCGACAACTTACACATCGACGATAATCTTTAACCACTTTTCCCTCGCCATTCAAATTCAATCCGTTCCTCTGCTTGCACAAATTTTATCTCAAACAAGTCAAAGACAATCTCTCGCCCCAATAGTAGCGGCGCGTTAGCGATCTCTGTTAGCAGCCAAGCTACTGGAGCCTTGAAGGTACATCCATCGATCGTTAGGTCGATAATTCTTTTGACATACTCGACTTCACCCCCAATGCCTTGTCCAACTGTAATCGGTTCTCCTTTAGATATCTCAAATCCTAAAGACTCACCAACTTCTCGACTAATCAGACTTAACTGAGCACCAGAATCTACCACCATCAATATCTCTTCACTATTAGCTCCACAGGTGAGAGTGACTGGATATAAAGGTTCCCACTCATGTCCAGTAAAGCTACAGAACTTAATCCAGTAAAACTGAACATCTGCTGTCAAAGCAGGCATCCAATCAATTAAAAATGGTTCTTCCATCTTTTGGGAGTCAGCTTTGACCTGATGATAGTCCGTTCCGGCTGCTAACAATCGCGTTGCACTATAAGCAACAAATTGACGGCGATAATTTTCCCGCAACATCCGCCGATTTCGGTTGCCCCAGCGAATAATTTCTCTAGCTTGTTCTGAAGTAGCTGTCATAATTTCAGTGTGAAGTGATGACTGGTGATTTCCATCCGGTGGCGTAGATCAAAGCGGTGTGCGGCAAATCGTTGTACGCCAGAATCTAGAGTTAATTGTTGGCAATTTTGGGCGCGGGCGTAATCTACTAGCCAATTAAACAGTTTTGAACCATCACCTTGCGATCGATTGTTAGAGCTACAAACGAGATCCTCAATATACATAAATTTACCCCAAGCTGCGGTACTAATTGTAGCTGGTGGGCAGTGCCCACCCTACTTTCTTGGGTTAGTTATTAAATTAATTATTAATTAATCTAATAATTATCTTCCGCATATCCAGCATCTTGATAATCAGGCTGATAGCGGGATTGATATTCTGAATCAGCTCGGCGTTGGGATTCGACCTCAGCCATCGCTGCAACGGGGTCGTATTTAGCACTATCTTTGATATCGATTTTCCAGCCAGTCAACCGCGCTGCCAGCCGGACATTTTGCCCTTCTTTACCGATTGCTAGACTCAACTGATCGATCGGAACTAATACGTGTGCCTGACGACCATCTGGATTGACCAATCGTACTTCATCAATTCGGGCGGGACTAAGCGCGTTCGAGATATAAGTTGAAGGATCGGGCGACCAGCGAATCACATCGATTTTCTCGCCTTGTAATTCATTGACTACTACTTGAATCCGCGAACCGCGTGCGCCGATACAAGCTCCTACGGGGTCTACATCGCCCTCTAAGGTGTCTACAGCAATTTTTGTGCGGGGGCCGACATGACGCGAGGGAGGGCTGGCTTCTCGCGCTACAGCGACGATTCTGACTAGTTCTTCTTCGATTTCGGGGACTTCATTGGCAAAGAGTTCGACGACCAATCCCGCCGCGCCGCGAGAGACGAGGAGTTGCGGGCCGCGTTGGGAGCCTTCGCGCACCTTTTTGAGGAAGACTTTAAATGTACGTCCGATTCGGTAGTTATCGTTGGGTAGTTGCTCTTTTTGAGGAAGTTCAGCTTCGACATCTGGCTGCCCAAAACTACTACTTACAGATAAAATTACTGATTGACGTTCAAATCTGAGTACCTTTCCCATTAAAGAGGTACCTTCAAATTGTTCAAACTCTTCTTGAATAATTTTGCGTTGTTGATCTCGCAGTTTTTGGGCGAGAACTTGTTTTGCTTGAATCGCTGCCATCCGTCCGAAGTCTTCACGTTCGGGCGTGACATCTAGAACGACGGAATCACCAATTTGGACGAATTGTTCTTCAGCTAGATCCGTTGCAGCTTCCTGTTGGATGTTCTTGACTTCAGTTAGAGAAATCTCCCGATCTTCATTAGTAACTTCTTCAACGATGGTTTTAGTAGCGACTACTTGAAAAGCCTCTTCATCAAGGTCTAAAAATACATCAAAGTTATCAAAATGATCTTCATCAAACTGCATTTGGTCTAGATGTTGCGACCTGCGATAGCGTTCGTACCCTTTGAGTAAAGCTTCGCGCAATGCTGTTTGGACGGCAGAACTAGGTAGGTTGCGATCCTTACTGATTTCCTCAATCATGTTTTTTAATTGAGGTAAACCAACATTGCTTTTTTTCGGCTGTTTAGATTTTGGCATAATTTTAAATTAAATAAGATTTGAATATTTTAATTCAAGCTGTATAGTAAAAAGTCATACTTTAACTAAGCAGGTTGTTGGTCATCTAGAGAAACTTTGCTGACTAATTCTCTGGGGATTTCAACTGTTCGTCCTTTTTGACTCAGATATATTTTCGTGTCATCGCGACGAATTAATTGTCCTTGCCACTCAGTTTTTTTATCCAAGGGTTGGTGAGTAGTTACCTGCACCGCAAAGCCACTAAAAGCGTTAAACTCTCGATCGGTAGTTAGTTGTCTACTAGTGCCAGGACTAGAAACCTCCAGCGCATAAGGAAAGGGAATCGTTTCACTAGTGTCGAGTGCAGCTTCTAGAGCGCGACTCATGCGTTCGCAGTCTTGTAATCCAGTCTCAGCAGCCGGATTGCGAATATCTACCCGCAGACATGGTGGACGTTCGTGGGTATGAAAGATGACGGCAACTACTTCTAGTCCCAATTGGGCGGCGATTGGGGTAGCAATATCGGTAATTTGGGGGATGAGGGGATGAGCCATAAGTGTGGCAAGAATTAGTAACTAGTGGCGATTGGGAGTAACAAGCAGATATGGGTAGTAGCTAATTTCAATGTCGATCTGTACCAGCAATCTGATTTTGCTGGTAAGTCAGGTCATCGTTTACCGCCAAGGGAGGATATGATTGCGATTCTGGTTACAAAAAGGCGATGTCAACAGATCTTGCTTTTAAGCGGTAGCAAACAACAAAAAAAGTGGGGTTCGACCCACTCCTGGTAATTTATTATTCCAAGAAGCATAGGGGCAAATTATCTTAACTTGACCCTACTTTTATATTAGCAGAGTTTGATTCGGGAGTAAAATAGTAACCGTCGGTGAAACCTTTCGCTTGGATTGGAAATATGACTCTAAATCTCTACTTTCTGCGCCACGGACAAACTGCATCTAGTCGCGGTAATTTATTTTGTGGATCGATCGATCCAGCTTTGACTCCTGACGGTGAAGAAATGGCAGATATATTTGCTAAAGTGTATGCCAGCACTCCTTGGGAAGCGATTTATTGTAGTCCCAAGGAACGCGCAATTTTGACAGCAGAACCTCTAGCCAATGCGCTGAAAATGGAGTTACAACTGCGCGATGGATTGCAGGAAATTAATTATGGGGTCTGGGAAGGCAAAGATGTGGCTACAGTCGATCGAGATTATCATGATGACTATCTGCGCTGGTTGGCAGATCCGGCGTGGAATCCACCGACAGGCGGAGAGTCAGCAATGGCAATCGCTGCCCGTGCTTTAGCTGTAGTCGAGGAAATCAGTCAGCACCACACCACTGGCAATGTTTTGGTGGTATCCCACAAGGCGACGATTCGGATCTTGTTGTGCAGTCTGCTGGGTATCGATGCTGGGCGATTTCGCTATCGGTTGGGGATGCCAGTATGTAGCATAAGTATTGTGGAGTTTGGGACGCATGGGCCGTTATTAAAGACACTAGCAGATCGATCGCATTTGACCGATCGATTGCGCGATTTACCTGGAACTTAAAATTAGAGACGGGGAGAGGGGAGAATAGTTGGGATTTGGGATTTGGGATTTGGATCGAAATCGATTGACATTCTCCAGTCCTCTATTCCTTAATCCCCGTACTAGCGACTCCTTGAATAAACTGTTTCTGTCCGAGTAGAAATAGCAATACAATCGGCACTGTAGCGATGCCAACGGCTGCCATCAGGAGTTGCCAGCTATTGGTAAATTGTTCTTGAAATTCGGCTAGAGCCAGTTGCACGGTACGCAGTTCGGGACGAGTGGTAAAAATTAGGGGTTTAAATAAGTCGTTCCATTCACCGATGAAGGTGAATAGGAATAGTGTCACTAGCGCGGGGCGGGATAAGGGGAGGATAATCCGCCAGAGAATTTGCAACCGATTGGCACCATCGAGACTAGCCGCTTGTTCGAGTTCGACGGGGATGGTGAGGAAAAATTGCCGGAGGAGGAAAATACCGAAGCCACTGGCGGCGGTGGGGAGAATCAGGCTGCTATAGGTATTGAGAAGATGCCCCCACTTGAGAATCAGGAAGATGGGAATAACCAAAAGTTGAAAGGGAATTACTAGGGTAGCTAGGACTAGCAATAGTAGTGCCTGACGACCTCGAAATTTTAGCCGCGCTAGGGCGTAACCTGCTAGAGCAGATGTAAAAATCTGTGCCGCAGTCACAGCTAGTGCGACAAAAGTTGAATTGGCGAAAGCCAGGAGGAAATTACCTTGACTCCAAGCGGCTTGGTAGTTGGCAAAAGTAATCTGGGTGGGTAGCTTAAAGCCAGTCGCTAGTTCGCCGACGGGGGTAATTGAGGTGATGAAAACGACTGCTAATGGAGCCATCATGATGCCAGCACCACCAAGCAGGAGCAGCCAATTAAAAATTTGCCACCATCGAAAATAGCTAGGATTGGATAACTTATGCACGGTTTAGTCTTCGATCGGTTATGATAGTGAGGCTTGGAAGTAGCAATAAATCTTTAGGTTAGCTGGCAAAACGTTACAATAATTGTACGTGTTCCCATGAAAGACATAGCCACCAATCGGCTTGACGTAAAATTAAATATTACTCGGACATACAGGAGAAATCGAATTTATGGTGCAGATTGCCGCCAGTTTGGAACTTAACTTTGCAAGCGACACCTATAAAGATGCCTACAGTCGCATCAACGCGATCGTGATCGAAGGCGAACAGGAAGCGCATGAAAACTATATTACACTGGGCGGACTGTTGCCAGACTCCCAGGACGATCTAGTTAAGTTGTCCAAAATGGAGATGCGTCACAAGAAGGGTTTTGAAGCCTGTGCGCGGAATCTATCGGTAACTCCCGATCTGGGGTTCGCTAAAGAATTTTTTGCTCAATTGCACGAAAATTTTCAGATTGCTGCTGCTGCGGGAAATACTGTTACCTGTCTGTTGATTCAATCCTTGATTATCGAGTGCTTTGCGATCGCTGCATACAATATTTATATCCCTGTGGCAGATAGTTTCGCTCGGAAGATTACTGAAGGTGTGGTCAAAGATGAGTACATGCACCTCAATTTTGGGGAAGTCTGGCTGCACGATAACTTTGAAGCGTCCAAAACCGAACTCCAAACTGCCAACCGTCAAAATCTACCGTTGGTTTGGAAGATGTTGAATAATGTCGCTAAAGATGCCAAGGTCTTAGGGATGGAAAAGGATGCACTAATTGAAGATTTCATGATTGCCTATGGTGAAGCTTTAAATAATATTGGCTTCAATACTGGTGAAATTATGCGGATGTCAGCGTATGGCTTGATGGGTAGTTAGTTGAGAGTTGACAGTTGCGGATGCATACGCCTTTGGCGGGGCTTTGCCCTACGCGCTGTAGGCGAAGACGTATCGAAGATGGTTTCCGTCTTCGACACGTCTCGCTTCACTCGCCTACAGCGTGCGTTGCACCAAGCAGACATCAACAGCAATAGCGGATATTTTTGGCAACCCTACAGATCTGTAGGGGTGTTCTTTGTGGGTATCTCCAGATTGTGACAGTTTGTGTATGCGTATTTGTTAGATCGGTACTTCTTGCAATAGCCGCGCGATCGGGCCATTGCCGCGCCGTCCGCCAATCGTCACGATCCGATGAGCCAGAACATAGACAGCTAGCTCCTTAACATCATCAGGCAGAGCGTAAGTTCGCCCTTGCAGCCATGCCCAAGCTTGAGTGGCACGGTAGAGAGCAACACAGCCACGGGGACTGACTCCGAGGCTAATTTCCCGATCGCTACGAGTGGCACGAACTAGATCTACAATGTATTGTGAAATTGCCGGATCTACTTTCACCTGTTGGCACTGGTGCTGGATTGCTTGGACTTCGGCGAGCGTAATACAGGGTGCTAAATTGGCGATCGATCCGGTTGCCAACCCTTGCAACATTTGCAGTTCTTCAGCCGCATCTGGATATCCCAAACTCACACAGATCGTAAATCGATCCATCTGTGCTTCTGGAAGGGCGAAAGTCCCATGCGACTCGATTGGGTTTTGGGTAGCAATTACGAAAAAAGGTAACGATACAGCGCGGGATTGTCCGTCTAGTGTCACCTGTCGTTCTTCCATTACTTCGAGTAATGCCGACTGAGTACGTGGAGTGGCACGGTTAATCTCATCAGCTAGCAAAATATTAGTAAACACTGGCCCAGGCATAAATTCAAATTCCCGATTGCCAGGATTCCAGATATTAGTGCCAGTAATATCTGATGGGAGGAGATCCGGCGTGCACTGAATGCGTTGAAATTTAGCATCGATCGATTTAGCCAGAGATTTAGCTAATAAGGTTTTGCCAACTCCAGGGACATCTTCTAGTAGCACATGTCCTCCAGCTAGAAGAGCTGTCAACACCAGCCGAATTGGCTGCTCCTTGCCGACAATCTGTTGGGCAATATTGGCAGTGAGCCGCTGAATAGGTGACGGGGAAACAAGAGTAGCCATAGTTTGCAATTAGGGTAATCGAACCGATTGCGATCGCAGCCAGCAATCTGCATTCGAGTTTGAATGGGGTATTACTCTATCTTTCCCAATTACGATTGCGACTACTGCATTACACCTGTACCGATCAAAAGATTGTCACTTGGAAGGAGTTCGCTGGGTTTCAACTATTCCCGATCCCCCGAGCGTAATTAGTGGTGACTTGTGACTACGCCATATCTGGGGGCTTGAATATCGATCGATATTCAGCATACAATTTAACTCCGTCTTTACCTGCGATGGTAAAAATGTACTATAATAGTAACAGTCATCCCTCAGCTCACTCTTAGTCTTCAACTGTCAACTAAACTCACTGCATCACCAATCATCTATTCGCCCATTTTGGTGTCCTCAAATGTTATTAGCCTCACCCAAACCCGCTACAGTTGTTACAAATCCTCAAAGTCGGTTTGTAACTAAATCGGCTGTAGCCATGCACCTCAAGCGATCGTCAGCCGAAATCTACAAAGTCAATTGTTGGCGATATGTAGTACACGTTATCGGAAAAAAAACCAGTACTTTTGTTAGCTATGCTGACTTACCACCGATTGTCGGAGTAGCATTACCCAATCATCGAGA
>JAJAZF010000299.1 GCA_026785875.1 Chamaesiphon sp.
CCCGTACGTTATGGACGGCAAGCTGTTGCCGACATCGCAAGCTGTGGCTGTCCAAATGCCGATACTGTGGGAACTAATCCTACTGCTCGTCCAGAATTGGTAGCAGCCAAAGCGGCAGAAGCAGAAGCAGCAACCGAACTCGCGGCAGCTAAAGCAGAAGCTCAACAGTTTATCGAATCCGTCAAGAACGATACTGCTCGTAACTCTAACGTCGATAACTCACTGTGGTAAACAGATTTAATTAACAATTAGCAGCCAGGATTTGAGCAAAAGGCGAGGAATCCTCACCCTCTGGGTTCAACTTCCATAGACAATAGCTGTTGACAACTTCGACGATCGATAATTGACCACCAAAAGTCAGGATTGACAATAATGACCCAAATATCTAAATTCCATCAATTGCTAATCGGCTGTAGTGCGATCGCCACAGCCGCATTTGGTAGCCTAGTTCCATCAGCTAGTGCCGCCGAACAATTCAATAGCCAAACCGTTCAATTCGATCGGGATACAATTATTGAATTCCAATTTCTTGGCTCTAATAATTCCGCTCAATCCACCTTTGGAGTTCTCAACCTCGCAACTGGCGAGAAAGTACCCTTAATCAGTGAGGCTCGCGCTCAAGATAAGCCTGGGAGAAACTTTACAGGTACTGCTGGTAAAGCTGTTAGAAAGCCATTTGCCGAATATACCTTCAAGTCGGGTACTCCCTACACACTCTATCTAGAGTCAACGGCTAAAGGTAAGGGTACAACCACTGTATATTCTGTACCAGATAGAAACGGTGGCGCACAGTTAGCTAAATTCGATAATGAAGCTACTGCTCTGGGCACCCAAGGTGTGAAGATTGGCTGGAATGATGGGATTTCTGGCAGAGGTAGCGACTTCAATCAGTTCTTGGTAATTGCTGGTGGTGGGATCGGCTGTCCCTGTAAGCCAAGTCCAGTTCTGACTGCGCCAATTCCACCTGAAGTACCTCCAACTCGAAATAACGCACCTAGCGGTCGCGGTTAATTCAGTTGTAAGTTAATATCTAAAAAAGGGGTGAAACAATGGTTCACCCCTTTTTTTAGTGAATCATTGGCACAATAAGGAATAAGAGTTATTACAATTGCTGACTGAAATATGAAACTGTCAAGACTAGGTTATGCGATCGCCACGATCGCGATCGTAATTGCTACCTTCTTTCCATTACCGATGCTTGCCGCAGTGCCAGTAAGCGCGATCGCCGTTAGTGATAATAGCGGGATTAGCTTTGTGAGTAAAGCTGTCGAGCTAGTCGGCGCGGCAGTTGTCCGCATCGACACCGAGCGGACGATCACACGTAGAATCGACCCATTTTTTGGAGATGAAGCGATGACTGGATTACCTCAGCAGCAACTATTGCGCGGTCAGGGTTCCGGCTTTATTATCGATCGAGATGGGATGATTTTAACTAATGCTCACGTTGTCGATCGAGCCGATAAGGTCACAGTGATCCTCAAGGATGGGAGAAGTTTTGAGGGTAAAGTGCGCGGTGTCGATCCGGTAACGGACTTAGCAGTTATCAAAGTCAGTCAAGCAAAAAATCTGCCGATCGCCCAATTAGGTGACTCAGATATTATCAAAGTGGGTGATTGGGCGATCGCCGTTGGTAATCCCTTTGGACTAGATAATACTGTGACATTAGGAATTGTCAGTACGCTCAAACGTGCCAGTGCTACCGTTGGTATGACCGATAAACGCCTCGATTTCATCCAAACTGATGCCGCGATCAATCCTGGCAATTCGGGGGGTCCCTTGCTCAATGCCAAAGGACAAGTCATCGGCATCAATACCGCGATTCGTGCAGATGCGATGGGGATTGGGTTTGCCATCCCGATTAATAAAGCAAAAACGATCTCTACTCAACTAGCACGGGGCGAAAAAGTTTCGCACCCTTATCTGGGTGTCCAAATGGTCACACTCACACCAGAAATCGCCACTGAGAATAACAACGATCCCAATGCCATGTTCCAAATCCCTGAAGTTAATGGGGTGCTAGTAGTGCGCGTGTTGCCGAATACAGCCGCCTCGATCGCTGGAATGCGCCGTGGCGATGCGATTCTCGAAGTCAATGGCGAGGTAATTCACGATGCAAGTCAATTACAGGATGTAATGGAAAACAGTCATATCGCCGAGCAGTTACAAGTCAAAATCTTGCGGGATGGCAAAGATCGCTTAGTTACAGTTGTACCAAAAGATCTAAATTCATAGATTTACATCTTGCACCAACATGAAATCACTATTACTCAGCGGAGATCGATGGTACGCATGAAGCGACGTTTGGCGTTGCTGAATCGGGGGATGATTTCTCTGTAGGGGTACCCCTGTCTTGATGCGCTAAACCCTCGGGGAACCCGAGGAGCGCGCATCGCTGTCTTGTCGTTTTTTTATGCGGGGGGAACCCCCGCATAAAAATGCCGCTCGTGGGTACCCTTAATCGATGCGGGGTAAGCACAAGGCATACCCCTACAGGTTAATTGTGTAGGGGTACCCCAAGATCTATGGCGATCGAAACATATTCGATCGATTAGTTCGATCTGTGGGACGATCGTTGGTGTAGCCACGCCGAGAGCTAAAGTAGCCCAAACAAATGTAGTATTCCACGACCGCTAATTAGTTCGACAACGATGCCGATGAAACCTAGCATCGCTAGACGACCATTCCAGACCTCCGCAGCAGTAGTCAGACCTAATTCCCACCGCTCTTGGGGATACATCTTGATTCTCTTCTTCATCTGGGTGACTCGATCGATATCCAGACTGGGGGCTGCGGCAGCTCTGAGGACTAGATCTACTAGAGTTTGGATGAAGATGGGGTTGGTGTCCAAAGCGGGCACGCGATTGAAGGTATGAATGCCAGCTTCCTCGGCAATTTCGCGATATTCGATATCGATTTCTTCGAGGGTTTCGATATGTTCGGAGACAAAGCTGATTGGTACGACAACTAATTCTGTCACCCCTTTGGCGGCTAGTTCGACGATCGCATCTTCAGTATATGGTTTGAGCCATTCGATCGGACCTACCTTACTCTGATAAGCCAGAGATCGATCGTTTTGTCGCCCCAATGTCTTCATGATCAGCTCGGTGCATTCCTCAATCTCGGATTGATAGGGATCTCCAGCCTCTTCTACATAGCTAACAGGCACACCATGAGCACTAAAAAAGACGTGCGCTCGATCGGGATTTGGGCATTTATCGATTTCTGTGGCGATCAGTTCTGTCATCGCTTGGAGATAACCAGGCTCCTTATACCAATCTGCAATTACTGTATATTGTGGTGGCTTGAGCTGGGGATTTTCACTCCAGATTTTTTCGATCAGCCGAAAACTGGAACCACTGGTACTAATCGAAAACTGCGGATACAACGGGAGGATTACCAATTGCTCGATGTCATCTTTTTCAATCTGAGCGAGTGCCTCTTCCGTAAATGGGTGCCAATAGCGCATCCCGATATACACCTTGGCATCCTCACCCTGTGCCCGCAGTTGCGTCTCTAGTGCCCGTGCTTGCTCTTCCGTAATTCGTCGTAATGGAGAACCACCACCAATTTTTTGGTAGTTTGCTTGCGATTTCTTTGCCCGTGAAGTAGAAATGATCCACGCTAGCGGTTTCTGGAGTGCAGCAATCGGAATCCGAATAATTTCAGGGTCGGAAAACAGGTTAAACAAGAACGGACGCACATCCGATAATTGCTCCGGTCCGCCCAAATTCAGTAGTAAAACCCCTAATCGACCCATAACGGTTCTGTTTTCCCAGTACGTTGCAAATTCTTCATCAATTTTAACAATTAAATGGTTTGAGCGGTCGAGGTTGACGACTGCTGACACATAAATTTAATTTTAGCTCAGATGTGTCATTGAGACCACCGATCGCACATCAGGTCGGGATTGGTGCGAAACTTATCATAAATTGAGCGCGTCAAGTAGATCAGGCTCCAGCCATAAAATATGCAGTTGACCTAAGTTCTCACCGGATCGATCGAGCGAGATTACCAAATTCCAGATAATATCTAATACATGCGCTCATTAACTCACACTGTCGATCGATCTTTTCATTGGCGATGGCTACTACTGCTATCGATCGCTTTTAGTAGCATAATTACTGCACCGAGCCAGACAGTGACAGTCCAGGCGCAGCAAAATCCTCAAGCCTTATCCATCCAAGCAGACACTCAAGAAGCAAACTCCAAGACAGAAGTAGTCACTGCGCGAGGTAATGTCCGACTCAACTACCCCAGTCGCAAAATTCAAGCTCAAGCCAATCTCGCCCAGTATTTTATCAAGCAAAAACGCATCCTGCTGACTGGTAATGTCTTAATCTCTCAAGAGGGTAGTACTCTGGAAGGAGAAAGTGTGATTTATCTAATTGATGAAGGTAAATTTATCGCCAATCCCAAAGTCAAACAACAAGTGCGGAGTAACTATATTGTCCCTGAACAAGGCGGCAAAGGATTGACAATTCTATCCAATACCCAAGAAGCCAACTCTAAAACAGAAGTAGTTACCGCCAAAGGCAATGTTCGACTCAGCTATCCTGACAAAAAACTCCAAGCACGGGCAAATACAGCCCAATACAATATCAAGGGTAAGCAAATCGTCCTATCGGGAAATGTCCTAGTCATTAACAATGGGAGTAGTCTCCAAGGTGATACGATTACCTATCTGATTGACGAGGGGCGATTTATTGCCAAGCAAAAACCAGGGATACCCGTACAGTCTATTTATGTGATTCCTGACAAAACTAGTAATCAGTAATTAGTCCGAGTTTACCCGATCGTCAATATAACTCCCGTGAAGATCATCCTCGAAAACATTCATAAATCCTACGGAAAGCGAAATATTGTCAATCGCGTCAGTTTGTCTGTATCACAAGGTGAGATTGTTGGTTTGTTAGGACCCAATGGTGCGGGAAAGACGACCACATTTTATATCGCTACCGGACTGGTAAAGCCAAATCATGGCAAAGTCTGGTTGGATGATGAAGATATTACCAGTCTATCTATTCACCACCGGGCGCGATTGGGAATTGGTTATTTAGCTCAGGAGCCAAGTATTTTTCGGAGTCTCACAGTGCTAGATAATATCCTGCTAGTGATGGAACAAACCAATGTCCCCCGCAAGCTATGGAATCAAAAGTTAACCGCTTTGATTACAGAATTTAACCTCGAAAAGGTAGTGGATACCCTGGGTAATCAGGTATCGGGAGGGGAAAGACGGCGCACCGAAATCGCTCGTTCGTTAGCGGCGGGAATTAATGGGCCAAAATTTTTATTCTTAGACGAACCATTTGCGGGAGTAGATCCGATTGCGGTGGCGGAGATTCAGAAGATTATTGCTAAGTTACGCGATCGAAATATGGGTATCCTGATTACAGATCACAATGTGCGGGAAACTCTAGCAGTTACCGATCGAGCATACATCATGCGGGAAGGTCAGGTATTTGCTTCAGGTAGCAGTGAAGAAATGTACGCCAATCCCTTAGTGCGTCAATATTATTTGGGAAGTAATTTTCAGGTTTAGGAGATAGTGGCTAAAACAAATTTTGCGGGACTTTTCGGCATTTCGGTGATGGATCGATATATCTTCACCCAATTGCTGATGCCATTTTTATTTGGGGTTGGGGCATTTTCATCGATCGTCCTAGCGATCGGTAGTTTATTCGATCTCGTGCGACAGGTAGCAGAAGCTGGATTACCAATTACAGTCGCGCTCGAAGTAATGGCACTCAAAATGCCTCAATTTGTGGTCTATTCTTTCCCGATGTCGCTGTTGCTCACAGGGATGATGACCTATGGTAAATTCTCAGCAGATAGTGAAATCATCGCTTTTCGGAGTTGTGGTGTCAGTGTTTATCGGTTGATTTTACCTGCATTAGTTTTAAGTGTAATTGTGACGGGAGTTACGTTCTTTTTTAATGAATTGCTCGTCCCGACATCTAGTCAACGAGCGACAACAACACTTACCAGAGCCTTGAAACAGGACAAACCGACATTTAAAAAAGATAATATCGTCCAGCCTGAGTACAAAACAGTGGAGCGAGATGGCAAAAAGGAACAGGTATTAGTTCGGCTGTTTTATGCGGAGAAATTTGATGGTAAAACGATGACTGGACTGACAATTTTGGATAAATCTCAAGCAGATAAGGGCTTGAGCCAAATTCTCAACGCTCAGTCTGCTGTCTGGGATAGTACTAAAAATACTTGGGATTTTTCTAATGGGACTATTTATTTAATTGCGCCTGATGCTTCTTATCGCAATATTGTTACCTTCAAGCATCAACAGTTACAATTACCCCAATCACCGTTTGAATTAGCCGCACTAGACAATAAGAATCCCGATGAGATGAGTGTGGGTGAAGCGATGGATTATTTAGACCAAATTCAAATGACTGGAGATCGGAAGAAAATCCTTACTGTTGCTGTGACGATTCAACGTAAACTAGCATTTCCATTCGTTTGTATCGTATTTGGTTTAATTGGTTCGGCAATGGGAATCCGTCCCCAACGCTCGGGAAAGGCGACTAGTTTTGGTGTCAGTGTGCTGATGATTTTTGGTTATTACCTAATGATGTTTATTTTTGGAGCTTTGGGACAAGCTGAGATTATTTCTCCTTTTCTGGCTGGATGGTTGCCCAATTTTATCGGACTGGCGATCGGTGGCTGGTTAGTTGCTCAGGCTGCAAAATAAAGTTAGTTTAAATTAATTGATAATTGATAATTGATAATTGATAATTGGGTGTTTAAGATGGGGCTTTAAACCCCACTGGGCGGGAGACCCGTCCAGTACCTTAAAAACAATCCACCTAAACGGTGGGGGATTTAAACCCCTGCTCTTTGTTAATACATCTCGTATTTCATCAGTTGACAAGGTAGTGTACCGTTGTAGACGGTAGTTCGTTGGGCAGATTTTAGACCGATCGATTTAGCTAACTCCTTATTTCCACTGAGGACAAAAGCCGTCCAACCTTTAAAACGGTTTTTGAGCACATCTCCCAACAGTTTATAAAAAGCACCCAAATCCTCATCACGCCCTAGTCTCTCACCATAAGGAGGATTGCAGAGCAAAATCCCGCGATCTGCGGGAGCTTCCACATCCGCTAGATCCATCTGAGCAAACTGAATATAGCTTTCTACCCCAGAACTACGGGCATTCGATCGAGCCTGTTCGATGACATCAAAATTGCGATCGCTACCAATAATCGTCGCCTGTAAATCTTTTTTCTCCCCAGCTTCAGCCGACTTGATGAGTCGATCGAATAAGTCTGGATCGAAGTCTAGCCAGTTCTCAAAGCCAAACCCATCGCGAAAAATACCTGGAGCGATATTTAGGGCTTGCATTGCTGCTTCTAGGGGCAATGTCCCCGAACCACACAGCGGATCGACAAAGGCTAGATCGGGTGTCCAACCAGACATTTTCATCAGGGCGGCGGCGAGGGATTCTTTCAGCGGTGCATCGCCAACAGCAGATCGATAGCCGCGCCGATGCAGGCTACTCCCAGAGCTATCTAAACTGACAATACAAAGATCTTTATCGATATGAGCATTGATCCGCACATTCGGATCTTGAATATCCACACTCGATCTTTGTCCAAACTTTTCTGTCTGTTGCTTGGTAATCGCGCGTTTGACTTGCACTGCGGTAAAGTGGCTGTGATTTAACTGCTCGTTTTTGCCCGTCACAGTGACAGCCATCGTCAGCTCTGGGGTGAGATATTCGCCCCAATCGATTTGCTGAATACCTTCATACAATTCTCGATCGTCATTGCTGGGAAATTCGCCCAGCTTGACTAATACCCGAAAGGGCAACCGCGCCCACAAATTGACGCGATATAATAACTCGCGATCGCCTTGAAAAGACACCCCACAAAAGCCTTGAGCCACATCAACCGCGCCTAATTCAGTTAGTTCCTGCGCTGCTAACTCTTCTAAACCTCTGGCGACTGTAGCAAAGTATTCACCCAAAATAATTCCTCAGTTCACATTTGGCTTGCGTACAAACCATCTCCTATTATTCCTTAAATATCGACATACCGTCAGCAGTTTTGGGTGAATATCACAAATCACACTCGCGACAATGGCATCCGAGCGACGAACCAGCCAAAATTGAGCCATCTACGCTCGGCAACTTGACAACAGCAAACTCGATCGATTAAATTGAAGAGTAGTTTGGGGCCATAGCTCAGTTGGTAGAGCACTGCAATGGCATTGCAGGGGTCAGGAGTTCGAGCCTCCTTAGCTCCATTAAGGGATAGACAAATGCTCAGATTGGTTGGTATAACTTAAAGCAGTCAAAACCACTGCCGATCGTGAGTATAGATATTAATTCATCAATCAAAGGTCAATCGATTCGGTTTTGCGATCGCCGCGCCGATATCGATCTCTATCAACTGCAAGCACTACTCAATAAAAGTGCATTTTGGGCGGTCGATCGTCAGATTGAAGACCTCCAAATTGCCCTCGATCGCAGCGAACCTGTAGTATCAGCTTGGGATAATGAAAAATTGATCGGTTTTGCTAGAGCCACTTCTGACGGTGTGTACCGTGCTACGATTTGGGATGTAACGATCGATTGCGATTATCAGCGGCTAGGTTTGGGGCGCAAATTGGTAGAAACCAC
>JAJAZF010000300.1 GCA_026785875.1 Chamaesiphon sp.
TTGACAGCGCGGGCGGTGACAAGTATTTCTACTCAACTCCAATCTCAACTCAATCAATTAACCACTCTCACCCGCGAAAATTCCCAATTCGTAACTCGGCTGCGTCAACTCCAAGATGACTACGCATTACTCCGCAACCTCAGTGACGAGCAGCAATCGGGAGATAACGTGACGATCGAACGTTATCGCCAAGGCTATACCACGATTGTCCGCTTACTCGAAAACATCCTCAGGCTATCAGAATTAGGGCAAGAAATCGAGTCCTCAACCTATCAAAGTGCGATTCGCTTAGAGGCACTCGATCGCAGTATCTTAAAACTCAAAGACGGCATCGAAACCAGTCGGCTCGTACCATTTCGGAACCTGGCATTGAGAGCTAAAGCAATTTTACGCGACCTCACCAACCGTTATGGCAAACCAGC
The DNA here is from genome assembly GCA_026785875.1 of Chamaesiphon sp. Lineage (GTDB taxonomy): Bacteria > Cyanobacteriota > Cyanobacteriia > Cyanobacteriales > Chamaesiphonaceae > Chamaesiphon. The sequence continues at coordinate 423 of JAJAZF010000300.1, forward strand.
AGAACTGATTGTCGAAAACGAACGGATCGAACTCGATGCGGGTATCGTTCAACAACTCGAACCAGCTTTACTGCACCTGTTGAGAAATGCCTACGATCATGGTTTAGAATCAACCCCACAAAGGTTAGCTGCTGGGAAAGCCGCTCAAGGCAAAATTCAAATTTCGATCCAACAGCGGGGTAATCTCTATCGCTTGACGATCGAAGATGATGGCGGTGGGATCGATGCCGATCGGATTCACAAAATCGCTAAATCTCAAGGCTTCGCGATCGACCAAACTCGGACTAATGCCGAACTTTTGGCGGTGCTCTGTCAACCTGGATTTAGTTCGAGTAGCACCGTCACTGAAGTCTCTGGGCGGGGTGTCGGGATGGATGTAGTTGTCACTCAAATTAATAGTATCGACGGCAAATTAAGCCTAGAAAACTATCCTGGATATGGTACTAAGTTTACAATCGACGTTCCCGCGCCGCAACTACTCATCCCCTGCGTCCTCTTTCAAGTGGGCAATCGCATCATCGCTCTACCGACAGATAGTGTTCTCGAAACCGCACTACTCAATTCGATGACGACTGAACCCACAGCCGCTAATGGCAGATGTACCTGGATGCTCACTAATTTGGGCGAGGCAATACCTGGCTTCGATCTGAATAATTATTGGCAACCTAGCAATCTAGCTCCAGGTAATTCATCCCAACGTTCGTTCCCCGACACAGCAGTATGTATTCGGACGCGCCAAGCTGCAGATACTCCCGAAATTTGGTCGATCGCCGATGACTTAATTGGACAAGCTAAACTGCTAATCAATCCCCTTCCCAGTCCGCTGATCGCTCCAATCGGATTACTTGGTGTCAGTCTCCAGCCAGATGGATGCTTGATTTCTGTCCTCGATCCGATCGCGCTTACAGCGATGTTAACAAGTACTTCCATTCGTCCCCGTGCCGTAGACGTTGCAACTCCAGCGGCATCCGCACCAGCGAAATCATCTACCCCGACGATCCTGATCGTTGATGATGCTGCGATGATCCGCCGCCGACTAGAATCTAGTCTCAACACCTATGGATTTATCACCCATACCTGCAACGATGGACTAGAAGCCCTGAATTGGCTGCAAACCAATCCCCTACCCGATTTGATGATTACCGATGTCGAGATGCCCAATCTGGACGGTTTCACACTGATCGATCGAGCGCGTCAAGCTCAGATTGAGATCCCGATCCTCGTCGTCTCATCGAGAGCATCCGAAGAATGGGGCAAAGAAGCTCGTCGATTGGGAGCTAGTGACTATCTCAATAAGGGTTTTGCTACTTCTGAACTACTCCAAAAAGTGAATTCACTTTTAGGATTGGGGGTAAATGTCTAGTATCGATCGGATCGCGCGGATAGGGATCGGTATAATTACTCATAGAACACCCGAGTCTGGATGTTGCTCAATTGACAGCTAAACATCGGCGATCGACTGGTTGAAGCATAATGGATTAGACATTAAACAGTCGTCAACTGTCAACTTAGTTCGTCCATTCTCGATCCTTAAATTTAAGTACATACATGGAACCACTATATGAATATGCCTGGTTGATTCCAGTGTTTCCCCTAGCTGGAGCAATGCTAGTCGGATTGGGATTGATTTCGCTCAATAAATTTACCAACGGACTGCGAGAGATCAATGCAGTTCTAATTATGTCCTTAATGGGTGCGGCGATCTCGATGTCGTTCGCTCTCCTAGTCAGTCAGTTTCAGGGACATCCTACCTACATTCGATCGTTTGAATGGGCATCTGCGGGTAATTTCCATCTCAATATGGGCTACACGATCGATCATCTGACCTCATTCATGTTGGTTATCGTCACGACTGTTGCCCTATTGGTGATGATCTACACCCACGGGTATATGTCTCACGATCCTGGATATGTCAGATTTTATGCCTATCTGAGTCTATTTAGCTCCTCAATGCTGGGCTTAGTCATCAGTCCCAACCTCGTCCAGGTGTATATTTTCTGGGAATTGGTGGGGATGTGTTCCTATCTGCTGATTGGCTTTTGGTACGATCGCAAAGCTGCCGCCGATGCTTGTCAAAAAGCATTTGTCACCAACCGCGTTGGTGACTTTGGGCTACTACTGGGGATGCTCGGACTTTACTGGGCGACTGGTAGTTTTGACTTCCAAATCATGGGCGACAGACTCCAGGAATTGGTTGCATCTGGGGCGATTGGTGGTGGTTTAGCCGCACTATTCGCCATCCTCGTATTTATGGGACCAGTTGCCAAATCCGCTCAATTCCCGCTCCATGTCTGGCTTCCCGATGCTATGGAAGGGCCGACACCGATTTCTGCTCTGATTCACGCTGCAACAATGGTAGCGGCGGGAGTATTCCTGATTGCGCGGATGTATCCTGTGTTCGAGGGTATCCCCACCGCCATGAATACGATCGCGTGGACGGGCGCAGTTACCGCCTTCTTAGGAGCCTCGATCGCGATTACCCAAAATGATATCAAGAAAGGGCTTGCCTACTCCACCATGTCCCAACTGGGCTATATGGTGATGGCAATGGGTGTGGGTGCTTACTCTGCTGGATTATTCCACCTGATGACTCATGCTTACTTCAAAGCGATGATGTTCCTCGGTTCTGGTTCCGTCATCCACGGCATGGAAGATGTCGTCGGACACAACCCCGCCTTAGCTCAAGATATGCGCCTGATGGGGGGTTTACGCAAACATATGCCCGTCACAGCTAGTACCTTCTTTATCGGTACCTTAGCAATTTCGGGAATTCCCCCCTTCGCTGGTTTCTGGTCGAAGGACGAAATTCTCGGTGCTACTTATGCCGCAAATCCGCTCCTGTGGGGCGTTGGTTTCCTCACCGCTGGAATCACTGCGTTTTATATGTTTCGCATGTATTTCTCGACCTTTGAGGGTAGTTTCCGAGGTAATGATAAGCAGATTCAAAAGCAACTACTCGAAGCTGCTCGTCCGAGTGGTGCAGATACTCACGACGACCATGCCAGCCATGAGGATACTCACAGTCCAAATCATGCAGCATATCCCCATGAATCCCCTTGGAGCATGACTTTACCTCTAGTTATCCTCGCAGTACCTTCAGCCTTAATTGGGCTGGTTGGAACGCCTTTTAATAACTACTTTGAGGCATTTATTTCCGCTCCTGGTCATGTCGTCGAACATGCTGAGTTCGATTTGAATGAATTTTTAGTGATGGCGGGTAGTTCCGTCGGCATCGGTCTGATTGGGATTACTTTAGCATCCCTAATGTATCTCAGCCGCAAAATCGATCCGAGTGCGATCGCCTCCAA
>JAJAZF010000301.1 GCA_026785875.1 Chamaesiphon sp.
GATGGGGACGACTGAATTTGTAGAAATTGGCAATATTATCGCCGATCGATTATTGAATCCTGAAGACGATCGGATCGCTAACGATTGTGTGCGGCGGATTGCTACTTTATGTGAAGCATTCCCGCTCTATCCTCATCTAAGCACGCCCGTCCCAGCCTTGGTATAGTTTAAAGTCTAGAGTGCGTTAGATCGATGCTTTCGCGCTCCCTACTGTTGGGTTTTGCTTTGCTCTACCCAACTGACAATAAACTCCCTAAAATCTAAGCCTAAAACCTAGCCCGCGTAGCCACCTTTACGAATCAGATCGTCAGGACACAGATTGGAGACAAAATTGCTAAACGCTTGACGTTCCTGTTCGTCAGCATCCCGATCTACCGGAATAGATGCATCAGCGATGACTTCTTCAATCACCCAAATCGGTGCTTTAGTACGGATGGCGATCGCAATTGCATCGCTAGGACGAGCATCAACTTCCCGAATTTGACCATTTTGGTTAATCGCGATCGACGCATAGAAAGTATTATCTTGAAGCGAATTGATCGTAATCCGATCGACCTTGATATTACAACTATCAAAGATATTGACAATCAGGTCGTGAGTAAATGGTCTAGGTGGTGTCTGCTTTTCTAGTGCACTGACGATCGCCTTTGCCTGTTCTTGACTGATATAAATTGGTAAAGCGCGACGATCTGAAGCGTCTTTGAGTAAAATGATCGGACTCCGAGACACAGCATCTAATGCAATACCCGCTACTTTCATTTCAATCATGGTGGTTTCCTGTGGTGATGTACAAAATTAAGGTGGCTACGAACGTTAAAGTTTAAAATCAAGACTGACGTAATTAGTCTAACAAGCTTCAACTCTGGGGATCGGTACGGACATGTATCAAGGATGACCTACGAAACACTCGATCGCGTATAGTACTTTGACTGAAAATAGATGTTTACAGGACTAGTCCAATCGCTGGGAAATTTACGCCTTTTGACTGAAGACAGGCTGGAAGTTTCATGCAGTTCTTCACATGCCGAGCTGATTTTAACCGATTTAAGTATTGGTGATAGTGTAGCTGTTGATGGGGCATGTTTGACAGTCGAACAAGTATTACCACAAGGATTTATCGTTACTGTCTCGCCGGAGACGATCGATCGAACGACGATCGGCCAAAGAGATCGTACATCTACTTATGCCAATTTGGAAACATCGCTCCGAGTCGGGGGAAAAATTGGCGGTCATTTTGTCACTGGACACATTGACGGTATCGGTAGACTAGTTTCTAGTAAAGCCACCGCCACTTCCTGGGAGATGCGATTTGCCGCACCTGAGTCGCTCACCGAACAATGGTCGAATTATCTCAGCCGCTATTTGGTATCGAAAGGGAGTATTGCTGTCAATGGGGTGAGTTTGACGATCGCTGATTGCGATCGGGGCGGCAATTGGTTTACAGTTGCGGTGATTCCACATACCTACTCCGAAACAAATCTCGCTCAGATCCAGATTGATGAATGGGTGAACTTAGAGGCAGATATTTTAGGTAAATATGTCGAAAAGTTGATGATATCCCCCCACCATTCTGCTGCGAGGCGCGAAATCATTACACCTGATTTTTTAGCCGCAAATGGGTATCAGTAGAGATTACTGCCCGATTGCCGATCGAGCTAGCTTATGGTATAATTGTACTATAGATATTTCCAGATAACTGACGCTCTCACTTCTAGCAGGAGTCCAAAATTAGATGAAGCTAAGTAAAATCGATTTAAGCAACTTAAAAGCGATCGCTCACGATGATGATGGACTCAAGCTCATCATCGAACGCGAAAATGAGATCGAGTATATTGAAATTCCAGCTCCACTGGCTGCTTATGAGGGATTGCAACTGCTAGGATCGATGATTGCATCTCCTGCGCCGATCGCCCCTAGTCAATCAATTGAGATGTTGCCCGTACATTCGGCGATGGCTGCACAAGTAGGATACGATCGCGAACGGGAGATTTTGCAAATTGAGTTTAACAGTGGCTCGGTTTACCAATATTCAGCAGTCGATCCGGAAGTTTGGGAAGATCTTCAATCGACAGATTCGATCGGCAGCTTTTACAATCAGGAGATTAAATCTTACTATCCATCGGTAAAAATTGAGTAATTCTAGTTGGACTTGGTTTAAATAACGGATCGTCGATAGAATTTAGATAATTATTTAAATTCTATCAGTCGAGCACTATTGCTTGCAGCACAAGATGAGCCAGGTTGTAATTATTGGGGCTGGGCCGACAGGTTTGACTCTGGCAATGTTGCTCGCACAGCGAGGGATTACAGTCAAATTAATTGAAGCGTCCCGTAACTTTCGGCGCACCTTTCGAGGTGAGGCTCTGATGCCGAGCGGGTTAGATGCGATCGACCAGATGGGACTAACAGACTTGTTAGCACGTATTCCCCATCGCCCCCTGGATGCCTGGGAGTTCATCATCGAGCAGCGATCGATCTTTCGGGTTGATGAACCGATGGAAGCTGGTGGGAAGCCTTGTACCTTGATTTCCCAGCCCGCTTTTTTGGAGGGGGTGATGGAGTCGGCGAGTAAGTGTCCCAGTTTTGAATTCATCTCTGGAGCTGCTGTGCGGGATTTGGTGTGGCAAGACGATCGAGTAGTCGGTGTCACACTGGGCGATCGTCGTCAGATCGCCGCAGATCTGGTAATTGGGGCAGATGGGCGAAATTCGATCGTCCGCCAAAAGGCAAATCTCACTCTAGAGACAGAAGCCCAAAGTTATGATATTCTCTGGTTTAAGCTGGCAAGTAGTTCGGATTTTGAAGCTGAAAATATCTTTTACTCGGTGTTGTCAGGTAATGCTGGATTTGGACTATTTTTAGGCTCAGAAGGGCAACTTCAGGTCGGATGGTCGCTACATCAAAACGAACAAAAGCAAGACGATCCGAAGGAATGGCGGCATGAGTGGGTAGAAAAACTGGCAACAGCTTCACCCGACTGGTTAGCCGCCGCTTTTCGACAACAAGCAGACTCGATCGAACGTCCATTTTTACTCTCGGTGACAGTCGGGCGTTGCCCTAGTTGGCACATTCCAGGAGTACTACTTCTGGGCGATGCGGCGCATCCGATGTCGCCAATTCGCGCTCAGGGTATTAATATGGCGTTACGTGACGTTATAGTTGCTACCAATCATCTCGTGCCCATATTGCAGCGACACCCTCAGTTTTCCGAAATTGATGCCTTACTGCCCCAAATTCAAGCCGAACGAGAACCAGAAATTATTCAGATTCAAAAGCTGCAACGCTCCGAAATAGCCCAGGGTGAGCTACTGCGAAATTACCCACCGATTCGATATGCCGTCAGTCGCCTAGCACCACGAATACCACTATTACGGCAGCGGATTCGGCAATCTTGGATCGATCGACAACTCCAGTTACGCCGAGGATTTACACAAGTGGATCTAAAGGTGTGAGAGGATATCTAGAAAGTATCTATGATGTGTCGGCTCATGGCAGAATCTCCCCTTGATGTGGGCGCAGCCTCTGGGCTGGAAAATCGATCTATTCAGATCTTAGCGATCGAATCCGATCCAGTCATCCAGTCGGGACTAGTTACCTGTCTGAATCGGTTTCCAGATTTACAAGTATTTGCTGAGGCTGATGATGCTGGGGCTTGGCAAATTATGGCGGATCGAGTGGGCGAACCGATCGCGATCGATCTCATTTTATTAGGATTACGATCGGATCGGCATCTCGAAGATGGCTCGAATTTAGTCTTCTGTCGAGCCGTTAAAGCTAGATACCCCAACTTACCAATTTTAATATTAGCAGCTCCTCGATCGCGAGATTTGACCATCGCATTTCAACTGGGAATTGAAGGTTGCTGTCTTCGAGGTGGCTCCATTCTAGATTTAGTCGCCAGCATCCGCCAAGTCGCCGCCGGGCAAACTAGTTGGACACCAGAAATTTTACAACAGGTAATC
>JAJAZF010000302.1 GCA_026785875.1 Chamaesiphon sp.
ACCTTCGCAGACAATATAATCAAATTCTAAAGCTAATTTGTCCAAACAATCGGTAATTGCTGCCCACCCGCGATCGAAATAATCCCGATAATAATCCGCCGCCTGAACTCTCCCCACAGCCGCACCCATTAAAATTACCTGAGAAGTCATATCGCCCTGGGGTTTGAGCAAGATCGGATTCATCTCCACTCGCGGCTCGATTTTCGCCGCCCACGCCTGAACTGCTTGCGCGTGACCCATTTCTTTACCATCGGCGGTAATATAGGCATTCAGGGCCATATTCTGCCCTTTGAATGGGGTGACGTTCCAGCCTTGGCGCACCAGGAGCCGACAGATCGCCGCAGTAATTAGTGATTTTCCGGCGTGGGATGTGGTACCCACAACCATGATGGCTTTAGTCAATTGAGGAAAATGGGATGAGTACAGTTAGCTATTGTACGCATAAATCGATCGGGATAGGTCATCTGAGATTGCGACATTGTAGAGCCGATCGATTTGACATCATTCTTAACTTATGTCAAGATAATAGTAATAATAGTACGCACGCTAAGTAATTAGCCAAATGAAATCTACATCAGTTAAGGCTGCATCGTCAACGTTAGGGCAAGAATTTAGGGCACCACACAGCACTGGGTACCGGATTAAATTGCTGTCTCAACTACTCTATCGAAAATTTAGCGAGCGACTCGAACCGTTTGGGTTGACACCGTTTCACTGGTTGGTGCTTTGTTGCTTGTGGCAAGAGGATGGGATTCCGACTTCTTACATTGGCGAGAAATTGCAGCAGGTGGGCGGAACTCTGACGGGGGTGTTGGATCGGATGGAGGAGCGGGGATTTGTGCGAAGGGAACGCGATAGCCAGGATCGGCGGATCTGTCGGATTTGGTTGACTGATGCGGGCAAGGAGTTAGAGCATGTCTTACCGCAGCTAGTCGCAGACTTACATGAGGAGACTTGGGAGGGGGTTGCTCAAAAAGATCGGGAACAATTTTCGCACGTACTAAACCAAGCGATCGCCAATCTCAGTTAAGGATACCTCGATCGTTGTATCAAGTTCATCCGATCGACAGAAGTGCAAACGCCTTAATGCTGCGACAATATTACGCATACAAAGTATTTATTTATCTCTATATCACCGAGTTGCCTGAGTTGACTGAGGAATAACTGCGGCTAGCTCGGTTAACTGCTATTTTTTATTGAGAATAAACGATGCAAACGCTAACCAGTGCCGGAAATAACAGCTCCGAGCCGAACAAAATAATTGGATCCGATCAAGACTTGACTATCGAGCGGCACAATCTCAAAGAGCGAAACCCAGAGCTAACAACTACTAGAGTCCCTGAATCGCCAGCGACACCAGATGCGGGAAAAGGCGTACCAGAAGAGCGTCAGCCAACACCGAAACAGAAAAAACCGATCGCGCTAATTTTAGCAGGTGTGGGGATTGGCGCGATCGCCGCGAGTATTTTTGGTTATCGTTATTGGCAATATTCCTCTACCCATCAAGCGACAGATAATGCTACAGTAGCCGGACATATTCACCAAATTAGCAGCAAGATTGGGGGGACTGTTACTGAGGTATTAGTAAATGATAATCAGCAGGTACAACCAGGGCAATTATTAATTAAGCTCGATCCAAAAGACTACGATAATAAAGTTCAGCAAGCAAAAGCTGCACTAGAATCGGCGCGGCGACAAGCAAATGCAGCTCAAGCCAACATTGCCTTGGCATCCCAAACCACAAGTGGTAAGACGACTCAAGCGCAGGGAGATCTCAGCACCGCCCAAGCAGCCATCCGCACAGCTCAAGCTACCGTGCAAGAGGCGAGATCGGGAATTCCTGCTGCTCAAGCAGTCGTACAAGAGGCTCAAGCTGGAATTCCCCTGGCTCAAGCAGAGGTAACTCAAGCCGATGCCAATCTCCAGAAAGCCACGGCTGACTATAATCGGTACAAGAGTTTGTATCGACAAGGTGCCGTCGCAGGGCAACAATTAGATACTGCGAGAGCCGCCTACGCTGTCGCTCAAGCCCAAAAAAGTTCTGCCCTCCAAGGAGTCCAACAAGCCAAAGCCCGACTCGCCTCAGCCAAAGTTGGTGTCGCTAAAGCGCAATCTCAACTAGCAGTAGCACAAGAAGGAATTACTAGCGCACAGGCCAAACTAGCCGCATCTAGAGGTGGATTGCAACAAGCTACCGCCAGCGGACAACAAACAACAGTTAACCGCAGTCAGTATGCAGCAGCACAGTCAGCGATCGCCCAATCTCAAGCGTCTCTCAAAGATGCTCAATTGCAACTATCTTATGTAAATATTAAGGCATCTACTGCCGGACGGATCGGTCGTAAAAATGTTGAAGTTGGCAACCGCATCCAAGCAGGATCGCCACTGATGGCTGTTGTCGATAATAATTTTTGGGTAGTGGCAAATTTCAAAGAAACCCAACTGAACAAACTGCAACCTAAGCAGCTAGCGGAAGTTAAGTTAGACGCTTTTCCCAGTCATATATTCAGGGGTTATGTAGATAGTATTTCCCCAGCATCTGGCGCACAATTTTCACTATTACCACCCGACAATGCTACTGGAAATTTTACCAAAATCGTCCAACGGATTCCCGTAAAAGTCAACTTAGATCCCCAAAGTATCAAAGGTTATGAGTCGCGGATTACTCCAGGTATGTCTGCTGAAGTTACTGTCGCGATCGAATAGAGGTTTTACTTAATTCAGAGATGACTTGTGGGGGCATTCCCTGAAGGTTGCGCCCAATTTACGCACTAGCAGGCATTACCCCTACAACCAACTGATTTAATATGCAGGCAACTGAACCTAGATTTTTACCCCCCGCATTGCGATCGCGCAACTATCGGCTGTTCTTTGGCGGACAAGGAATCTCACTGATTGGCACATGGATGACGCAAATCGCTACTGTGTGGCTGGTTTATCACATCACGAATTCGGCTTTCATGCTGGGGGTGGTGGGATTTACCAGTCAAATTCCCAATTTTTTGTTGACACCTTTTGGGGGAGTATTTGCCGATCGATTCCCCCGCCGCCGGATTTTAGTTACTACTCAAATTCTGGCAATGGTGCAATCATTAACCCTTGCTGCTTTAGCATTGTCGAATACGATCGAGATCTGGCATATTATCGGATTGAGCTTATTTCAAGGTATGATTAGTGCCGTCGATGCGCCAGCAAGACAAGTATTCGTGACTGAACTTGTCGATCGCCAACAGGATCTACCCAATGCGATCGCAATTAACTCGACGATGTTTAATGGAGCGCGATTAATTGGGCCAGCAATTGGGGGATTACTGATTGCTAGAGTCGGCGAAGGCTATTGTTTTTTG